>NZ_BAAAMR010000160.1:0-16447 GCF_039529375.1 Actinomadura napierensis | reverse complement strand
TGTTGGGTGGCGGGAGTGGCGCAGGTCTGCGGCTCCGCCGCGGCGGCGGGGCCGCCGGCCGCCGTGGCCGCGGTCATGCCGGCGGCCAGGACGGCCGCGAGTGCTGCTGCTGTTCGGCGCATGCGCGGGACGGTACGGCCCGGCCGCCCCGAGCCGGCGAACCGTTAATGAAGACTCCACCAATTTGCAATGGCTTGTCGCAATTGAGGAGGGCGTATGCCCCGCGGACGAGGCGGATGGCCGGGAGTAGACTTGACCGCCGGCCTGACCCCCGTGTGCACACCCGGTGAAGCCGTCGAATCCGGCGTGTCGCGGCGCGGAAGCGTCGGTGCCGGCGCCTCCCGGAGCACCTTCCGCGGCACCGGCCCGCGTGTCCGGTGCGGCATCGGCGCCGCGACTACTATTTGCATAGTACGAGTATTGCTCACCGCAATGATGCGGAGTAACGTTCCCGGCGCAATCGGTGACCCGCCGTGTTCGCGGGCGACCGGACCGTGCTCCCATCCGGCCGAGTCCAGCCGTCCGCGGCATGCCGCGGGGTGCCGTCGGACGTGCGGAAGGAGTGCGGGACGTGGGGCGTCGGGGAGCGGTCGAGCGAGGGGAGCGGGCGGCCGCGGCCGCCGCCGAGCACCTGCTGCGGGCGGGCGGGCTGCTGCGGCGGACGCCGACGACGCCGGACCTGCGGGCGGTCTACCGCGCCGACCAGAAGGTCAACGACGCGCCGTACCGGGAGCGCTGGGCGCACGACAAGGTCGTGCGGTCCACGCACGGAGTGAACTGCACCGGCTCCTGCTCGTGGAAGGTCTACGTCAAGGACGGCCTGATCACCTGGGAGACGCAGGAGACCGACTACCCCTCGGTCGGCCCGGACCGCCCCGAGTACGAGCCGCGCGGCTGCCCGCGCGGCGCGTCGTTCTCCTGGTACACCTACTCGCCGACCCGGATCCGCTACCCGATGGCGCGCGGCGTCCTGCTGGAGATGTACCGGGAGGCGAAGGCGCGGACCGGCGACCCGGTCGCGGCCTGGGCGCAGATCACCGGCGACCCGGAGCGGCGCACCCGCTACCAGTCGGCGCGCGGCAGGGGCGGCCTCGTCCGGGTCGGCTGGGACGAGGCGCTGGAGATCGCCGCGGCGGCGCACGTCCACACCATCGCCGAGTACGGGCCGGACCGCGTCGCCGGGTTCTCCCCGATCCCGGCGATGTCGATGGCCTCGCACGCGGTCGGCGCGCGGTTCATGTCGCTGATCGGCGCGCCGATGGTGTCGTTCTACGACTGGTACGCCGACCTGCCGATCGCGTCGCCGCAGGTGTTCGGCGACCAGACCGACGTCCCGGAGTCCGGCGACTGGTGGGACGCGGCGTACCTGATGATGTGGGGCTCGAACGTCCCGGTCACCCGGACGCCGGACGCGCACTGGATGGCGGAGGCCCGCTACCGGGGCCAGAAGGTCGTCGTGGTCTCGCCCGACTACGCCGACGCGACGAAGTTCGCCGACGAGTGGCTGCACCCGCACCCCGGCACGGACGGCGCGCTCGCCATGGCGATGGGCCACGTGATCCTCACCGAGTTCTTCGTCCGCCGCGAGGTGCCGTACTTCACCGGCTACGCGCGCCGCTTCACCGACCTGCCGTTCCTGGTCGAGGTGGACGAGCGCGGCGACGGGACGTGCGTGCCCGGCAAGTTCGTCACGGCCGCCGGCCTCGGCGACACCGGCGAGGCGTCGGCGTGGCGGCCGGTGGTCATGGACGCGGCGACGGGCGGCCCGGTCGCGCCGAACGGGACGCTCGGCGACCGCTGGTCGGAGCGCGGCGAGGGCCGCTGGAACCTCGACCTCGGCGACATCGACCCGCTGCTCACGCTGCACGAACCGGGGGCGGAGACGGCCGAGGTCCTGCTGCCCCGCTTCGACACCGAGGGCGGGACGGTACGCCGGGCCGTGCCGGTCCGGACGGTCGCCGGACGCCGGGTGACGACGGTGTTCGACCTGATACTGGCCCAGTACGGCGTCCACCGCGACGGCCTCCCCGGCGACTGGCCGGACGGCTACGGCGACGCGTCGCAGCCCTGCACGCCGGCGTGGCAGCAGGCGATCACGTCCGTCCCGGCGAAGGCAGCGGTCCGGGTGGCGCGGGAGTTCGCGGACACGGCGGAGAAGACCGAGGGCCGCTGCATGATCCTCATGGGCGCCGGCACCAACCACTGGTTCCACTCCGACACGGTGTACCGGTCGTTCCTGTCGCTGCTGCTCCTGACCGGCTGCCAGGGCGTCAACGGCGGCGGCTGGGCGCACTACGTCGGCCAGGAGAAGGTGCGGCCGCTCACCGGCTGGCAGCAGTTGTCGACGGCCGCGGACTGGGTGCGGCCGTCCCGGCAGATGGCGGGCACGCCGTTCTGGTACCTGCACACCGGCCAGTGGCGGTACGAGCGGTACCGCGCGGACGCCCTCGCCTCACCGACGGGCCGCGGCCTGTTCGAGGGCCTGCACACCGCCGACCTGGTGGCGCGGTCGGCGCGGCTCGGCTGGATGCCGTCCTACCCGACGTTCTCCATCAACCCGCTCGACCTCGGGCGGCGCGCCCGCGAGGACGGCCGCCCGGCGGGGGAGTGGGCGGCGGGCGAGATCGAGGCGGGCCGCCTCGGCTTCGCCTGCGAGGACCCCGACGACCCCGCCAACTGGCCGCGCGTCCTCACGGTCTGGCGCGCCAACCTGATCGGCTCGTCGGCGAAGGGCAACGAGTTCTTCCTGCGGCACCTGCTCGGCACCGGCGACAACGCGTCCGCCGAGGAGGCGCCGCCCGGCCACCGGCCGCTGGAGGTGGCGTGGCGCGAGGACGCGCCGCGCGGCAAGCTCGACCTGCTGCTCGCGCTGGACTTCCGGATGACCTCGACCACGCTGATGGCCGACCTCGTCCTGCCGGCCGCGACCTGGTACGAGAAGCACGACCTGTCCAGCACGGACATGCACCCGTACGTGCACGCGTTCTCCCCGGCGATCGACCCGCCGTGGCAGGCGCGCACCGACTTCGAGATCTTCCACGGGCTCGCCGCGCGCCTCGGCGAACTGGCCGCCGGCCGCCTGGACACCGCCTGCGACCTCGTCGCGACGGCCCTGCACCACGACACGCCCGGCGAGACCGCGCAGCCGGGCGGCGGCGTGCCCGACTGGCGGGCCGGCCACGAGCCCGTCCCCGGATTCAACCTGCCCGACTTCACGCTCGTGGAGCGCGACTACACCGCGATCGCCGCGAAGCTGGCGGCCTTCGGCCCGCTCGCGGAGGAGAAGGGCATGACGGTCAAGGGCGTCACCGTCCATCCGAAGCCTGAGGCGCGCTGGCTGGCGTCGCGCTGCGGGACGTCCGCCGGCGGCGCGACGCTCGGACGGCCCCTCCTCGACACCGACGTCAAGCTGTGCGAGGCGATCCTCGCGCTGTCGGGCACCACCAACGGGCGCCTCGGCGCGGAGGGGTTCGAGCGGCTCGCGCAGCGATGCGGCCCCGGCAGCGGGCTGGACGCGCTGGCCGAGTCGGTCGCCGAGCGGCGCGTCGTCTTCACCGACACCCAGCAGCGGCCCGTCCAGGTCGGCGCCAGCTACGAATGGTCGGGCAAGGAGGCGCCCGACCGCCGCTACTCGCCGTTCACCGTCAACACCGAGCACCGCAAGCCCTGGCACACCCTCACCGGACGCCAGCACTTCTACCTCGACCACGACTGGATGGCCGAGCTCGGCGAGCAGCTCCCCGTCTACCGGCCGCCGCTCAACACCGCCGCCGTCTGCGGTGACCCGGCCCCCGGCGACGGGCGCTCGGTGACCGTCCGGTACGTCACGCCGCACTCCAAATGGTCGATCCATTCGGAGTACCAGGAGAACCTGCTGATGCAGACGCTCGCGCGCGGCGGCCCGGTGATCTGGATGAGCGTCGCGGACGCCGAGGCGATCGAGGTCGCCGACAACGACTGGATCGAGGCGGTCAACCCCAACGGCGTCGTGGTGGCGCGGGCGGTCGTCTCGCACCGGATGCCCGCCGGGACCGTGTTCATGTACCACGTCCAGGAACGGCTGGTGAACGTGCCGAAGTCGGAGGCCACCGGCCGGCGCGGCGGCGTCCACAACGCGCTCACCCGGCTGCTGATCAAGCCGTCCCACCTCATCGGCGGGTACGGCCAGCTCTCCTTCTCGCCCAACTACTACGGGCCCACCGGCAACCAGCGCGACGCCGTCACCGTCATCCGGCGCCGCTCGCAGAACGTGGAGTACTGAGACATGCGCGTGATGGCACAGGTCGCCATGGTGATGAACCTCGACAAGTGCATCGGCTGCCACACCTGCTCGGTCACCTGCAAGCAGACGTGGACGAACCGGGAGGGCACCGAGTACGCCTGGTTCAACAACGTCGAGACGCGCCCCGGCCAGGGATACCCGCGCGGCCACGAGGACCAGGAGAAATGGAAGGGCGGCTGGAAGCTCAAACACGGCCGGCTCGTCCCGCGCGCGGGCGGACGGGCGCGGCGGCTCGCCCGGCTGTTCGCCAACCCGGAGCTGCCGTCGCTCGACGACTACTACCAGCCCTGGACGTACGACTACGAGAACCTCACCTCGGCGCCGCTCGGCGACGACGTGCCGACGGCCCGCCCGCGATCGCTGGTGGACGGCCGCCCCACCGAGGTCACGTGGGGCCCGAACTGGGACGACGACCTCGGCGGCGGCCCGGAGGCCCTCGCCGCCGACCCCGTCCTGAAGAAGATGAACGAGCAGGTGCGGCTGGAGTACGAGCAGGCGTTCATGTTCTACCTGCCGCGCATCTGCGAGCACTGCCTCAACCCGTCGTGCGTCGCCGCCTGCCCGTCCGGCGCCATGTACAAGCGGATCGAGGACGGCATCGTCCTGGTCGACCAGGACCGCTGCCGGGGCTGGCGGATGTGCGTGTCCGGGTGCCCGTACAAGAAGGTCTACTTCAACCACCAGACCGGCAAGGCCGAGAAGTGCACGTTCTGCTACCCGCGCGTGGAGGCCGGCGCGCCGACCGTCTGCTCGGAGACGTGCGTGGGGCGGCTGCGCTACCTCGGCGTCCTGCTGTACGACGCGGACCGCGTCGGTGAGGCCGCGAGCGTCCCGGACGAGCACGACCTGTACGAGGCGCAGCTGTCGGTGTTCCTCGACCCCGACGACCCGGACGTGGCGAGGGCCGCCGAGGACGCCGGCATCCCGCACGACTGGATCACCGCCGCGCGCCGCTCGCCCGTCCACGCGCTGATCAGCCGGTACCGGGTCGCGCTGCCGCTGCATCCGGAGTACCGGACGATGCCGATGGTCTGGTACGTGCCGCCGCTGTCACCGGTCGTCGACGCGGTCACCGCGGGCGGCCACGACGGCGAGGAACCGGCGAACCTGTTCGGCGCGATCGGCTCGCTGCGCATCCCGCTGGAGTACCTCGCGCACCTGTTCACCGCCGGCGACACCGCACCGGTGGAGGCGGCACTGTGCCGGCTGGCCGCGATGCGCTCCCACATGCGCCGCATCAACCTCGGCGAGGAACGCGACCCGGCCATCGCCCGCGCCGTCGGCCTCGACGAGCGGACGGTCGAGGAGATGTACCGGCTGCTGGCCCTCGCCAAGTACGAGGAGCGGTACGTCATCCCGACGACCTACAACGGGACCGTCCCCGACGCCACCGACGCCGGATGCAGCTTGGACGGCGAAGGCGGCCCTGGCATGTACCCGTCCGACGTCGAGGGCTTCCACGTCCCGCCGCAGCGCGAACCCGTCCCGGTGTCGGAGTTCAGCGGCCGGGTCAACCTGCTGAACTGGAACGGGCGGGGACGCCCGCGCGGCCTGTTCCCGCGCCGGTCCGAGGAGGACGGGCTGTGAGCGGCGCGCCGATCCTCCAGGCGGCCTCGCTGCTGCTGACCTATCCGGATCCGGAGACCTGGCCGGGACGGGTGGAGGCCGTCCGCACCGCCTTGGGCGAGCTGACCGCACTGCGCGCGTTACCCGCCGGGCGCGCCGAACCGCTGCTGCGCTTCTGCCGGAACGTCGAGGGCGTCGCGCCGCTGGAGCTGGCCGCCCGGTACGTCGCCACGTTCGACCGCACCCGCCGCCGCACCCTGGACCTCACCTACTACACTGACGGCGACACGCGCCGCCGCGGCGGCTCCCTCGCGCGGATCAAGGGCGTCCTGCACGAGTACGGCTGGGAGCCCGGCGGCGGGCGGCTGCCCGACTTCCTGCCGGTCCTGCTGGAGTTCGCGGCCCGCTGCCCCGACCCCGGCGAGCAGCTGCTGTGCGAGCACCGGCCCGGCCTCGAACTGCTCGGGCACGCGCTCGACGCCTACGGCAGCCCGTACGCCGACGTGCTGCTCGCCGTCCGCGAGACCCTTCCCGGCAGCGGCCCGACGGCGGCCGACCGCGCCGCGGTCCAGGCGCTCGCACTCGGCGGCCCGCCGGTGGAGCACGTCGGGCTCGAACCGTTCACCCCGTCCAGCCGAGCCCGAGGAGGCGTCCGGTGACCCATCTCGACATCGCCCTGTGGGGCGCGCTGCCCTACATCGTCATCGTCGTGCTGGTCGCCGGCTCGGCCTTGCGGTACCGCTACGACCGGTTCGGGTTCACCACCCGCTCCAGCCAGCTCCACGAGTCGCGGCTGCTGCGCGTCGGCGGCCCGCTGTTCCACTACGCGCTGCTGCTCGTGATCGGCGGGCACGTCACCGGGCTGCTCGTCCCCGAGATGGTCACCGACCGCCTCGACGTGAGCGAGACCTCCTACCACGACGTCGCGCTGATCATGGGCGGGAGCGCGGGCGTCGCCGCCGTCGCCGGCCTGGCGGTCCTGCTGTACCGGCGGCTGCGCGTCCCGGCGGTGCGCCGCGCGACGAACCGCACCGACCGCGCCGTCTACCCGCTGCTCGCCGCCGCCATGCTCGGCGGGCTCGCCGCCACCGCGTCCAGCCTCGCCAACCCCTACGACTACCGGCTCGGCGTCTCGGTCTGGTTCCGCAGCCTGTTCGAACTCGACCCGGACGTCGCCGCGATGGCGCACGCGCCGCTGGTCTACCGGCTGCACGCGCTGCTCGGCATGGCGCTGTTCGCGCTGTGGCCGTTCAGCCGCCTCGTGCACGCCGTGACCGCACCGGTCTGGTACCTGGCCCGCCCCTACATCGTCTACCGCTCGCGGGCCGTGCCCTACCGCCACCCGGCCGCCCGCCCCACCGAGGCCGGACGCCCCGGACGGTGACCCGGCGCCGCGTCAGTGCGTCCGGGCCCGCCGCACCCCGGGCCCGGACAGCCCGAGCGGGTCGTCGACCAGCCCGCCGATCCGGCGGACCTCCTCGAACGGGTCCACCGCCAGGTCGCCGGCCACCGCGGTCAGCGACCGCAGCGCCGACACCAGCGCCGCCCGCTCCCCCTCGGCGAGCCGCCCGACCAGCGCGCCGATCTCCGAGCCGCGCCGCGACGCCACCCGGCGCACCAGGTCGCGGCCCCGCTCGGTCAGGCTGAGCAGCACCTCGCGCCGGTTGTCCGGGTTCATCCGGCGGTCGACCAGCTCCACCGACTCCAGCCGCTCCACCATCCGCATCGCGTTGGACGGGTTGACGCCGAGCGTCGCCGCGAGCAGCGCCATCTTCACCGGCCCGTAGCCGGCCAGCACCATCAGCGTGCGCAGCTGCGGCAGCGTCAGCGAGTCGTCGATGGACGCCAGCGCCCGCGCGGACACCGCCATCAGCAGCCGGGACGCCGCCATGACCGCCGCCGTGACCTCTTCGGCCTCCTGATCGAACCCGTTCCCGCCGGCGGTGCGGGACGGTCCAGGAGGCTCGGTACTTCGTTCCGTCATACCCGTCCAAACCCCGTACCCGGACGTCACATCCCGTTCACCCTAGCCCGCCGTTTTTGACTTGGTTGCTAATAAGGGCGCGCGACCCTGTGAGGCGACTTCATTCCACAGCGCGGCGCCCGTGGGGGACAGTCATCAGCATTCACTTTCCGGACCCACCCCTGGAGTGAGGAATGCGACTTCGGACCCTGTTCACCACCGCGGCGCTGGGGGCCGCCCTGGCCGTGCCCGCGGTGCTCACCGCGGCGCAGGCCGAGGCCGCGCCGCCGGGCTGCGACGCCACGGACGCGCAGATCTACGCGGCCTCCGCGGCGGTGACCGGGAACCCGGGCGACCTGCTCGCCTGCCGTCCGGCGAAGCTGACCAACGTCCCCGGCGACGTGCCGATGCACGCCTGGAAGGTCAGGTACGTCTCGACCGACGCCAAGGGGCAGAAGATCGCGGTGTCCGGCACGGTCGCCGTCCCGGACGCCGAGTGGAAGGGCGGCGGGTCGCGGCCGACGGTCGCCTTCAACCCCGGCACCCTCGGCTCCGGCCTGCAGTGCGCGTTCTCCAAGCAGCTCGCCGGCCAGTACGTCGACATGTACGAGGGCGGCAACCTGCAGCTGATGCTGAAGGCCGGGTACGCGGTCGCCGCCACCGACGGCGTCGGCTACCTCGACGGCCAGGTGCACACCTACATGATCGGCGCGAACGCCGGGCACGCGCTGCTCGACATCGTCCGGACGTCCCGCCAGATCCCCGGCGGCACGCTCAAGCCGGACGGCAAGGTCGGCATCTCCGGCTACTCCGAGGGCGGCGCCGCCGCGCTGTGGGGCGCGCAGCTCGCCGCGTCCTACGCGCCGGAGCTGAATGTGGTCGGCGCGGCGGCGGGCGGCGTGCCCGGCGACCTGAAGCTGACCGCCAAGCAGCTCAACGGCAGCCTGTTCGCCGGGTTCCTCGCCGACGCGCTGGTCGGCCTGCACGCCGCCTACCCCGAGATGCCGTTCGACGACCTGATGAACGACAAGGGCGTCCAGGCGATCAAGGACGTCAAGGCCAACTGCCTGTACGGGACGCTCGCGGTGTTCCTCGGCGCGAAGGTCGAGAACTTCTCCAAGCAGGGTCTGTCCCTCGACCAGATCTACGCGCTCAAGGGCCCGGACGGCACCAGCTGGAGCGACGTCGTCGACCGGCAGAAGCTCGGCGTCGACATCGGCCCGGCGTCCTCCACCGCCAAGTACAAGATCGGCTTCCCGGTGTTCCAGTACCGCGGCTGGCTCGAGGAGATCATCCCGCACGAGACCGAGGACGGGACCCACGAGGCCTACTGCAAGGCCGGCATCAACACCACCTGGAAGAACACCTACCCGACCGAGCACCTGTCCACCGACTGGGGCGCCGCCGGGGACGTGACGAACTTCCTCGGCGACCGGTTCGCCGGCAAGCCCGCCCAGAGCAACTGCTGAACCAGCGCCCCGCCCGCGGGGACCGGGCGTCCGGGACGACCGGCCGCCCGGCACCGGCGGGCGGGGCCTCCGCACTCTCGTCTCTAAGGAGTCCGCAATGACAGCGGGTGTCGCCGACGCCGGCAGCAGAACTCCGCAGCCGGACATCTCCGGCACCGTGCCGCTGCCCGAGCGCATCGCGGTCGTGGTGTTCGTGGTCGCCCCGATCATCGGGTTTCTGGCCGCCGTCCCCTTCCTGTGGGGCTGGGGGATCGGCTGGACGGACATCGCGATCTTCGCCTTCCTCTACCCGTTCAACGCACTCGGGATCACGGTCGGCTACCACCGGCACTTCACGCACGGCGGCTTCAAGGCCAAACGGTGGCTGCGGATCGCGCTCGCCATCCTCGGCGGGCAGGCGATGCAGGGGTCGGTCGTCCGGTGGGTCGCCGACCACCGCCGCCACCACAAGTACTCCGACCAGGAGGGCGACCCGCACTCCCCGTGGGCGTACGGGCCGGGCGTGTGGGGCCTCACCAAGGGGCTGTACCACGCGCACGTGGGCTGGCTGTTCAGCAAGGACCGCACGTCCCGCAGCAAGTACGCGCCCGACCTGCTGAAGGACAAGGACATCCGGTTCCTGTCCCTCGACCCCGTCTACGCGGTGATCGTGCTGTCGACGTTCCTGGTCCCGATGGGGCTCGGCGCGCTGCTCACCTGGTCCTGGCACGGCGCGGTCACCGCGCTGTTCTGGGGCGGCCTGATGCGGGTGTTCGTCGGCGAGCACGTCACGTTCTCGATCAACTCGATCTGCCACGTGTTCGGCAACGAGGACTTCCGGACCCGCGACAAGGCCCGCAACGTGTGGTGGCTGGCCATCCCGTCGTTCGGCGAGTCCTGGCACAACCTGCACCACGCCGACCCGACCTGCGCGCGGCACGGGGTGCTGAAGGGCCAGGTCGACATCAGCGCCCGCGTCATCTGGCTCTTCGAGCGGCTCGGCTGGGTCTGGGACGTCCGCTGGCCCGACTACGAGCGGCTCGAGAACCGCCGCGTCCGCCGCGGTGATTCCACCACCGAGCCCGCCGACGCGCCGGCCGCCGAGCCGGCCGCCGACGCCGCCACCGTCTCCTCCTGACTCGTCCCTCCCGTACCAGGAGCTTTCTCAGCATGACCGACCTCCCCGCGCTCGACCGCACCCCGCTGATCGAGCGGCTCGCCCGGTTCGCCAAGGACTTCCCCGACGACCGCGCCTACACGTTCATGGACTACATGACCGACCCGGACGGCGTCGCCACCGACGTCACCTGGGGCGAGCTGGACCGGCGCGCCCGCGCGATCGCCGCCGCGATCCGCCGTGCCACCTCGCCGGGACGGCGCGTCGCGCTGCTCGCCCCGCAGGACCTGCACTACGTCACCGGGTTCCTCGGCGCGATGTACGCCCGCGTCATCGGCGTCCCGCTGTTCTCCCCTGACCTGCCGGGCCACGGCGACCGGCTGCTGGCCGTCTACCAGGACGCCGAGCCCGACGTCGTCATCACCACGAGCGCGTCGCTGCCGGCCGTCCGGACGTTCCTCGCGGGCGATGACGTCCGCGAGCCCGCCGAGATCATCGTCGCGGACGAGGTGGACGGCTCGCTCGACTGGACGCCGGAGCCGATCGACCCCGACGACGTCGCCTACCTGCAGTACACGTCCGGGTCCACCCGGACCCCCGCCGGCGTCATCATCACGCACGGGAACTTCGCCACCAACGCCGAGCAGCTGTGGCGGACGTTCGAGGGGATCCCGCGCGAGTCGTCCGGCGTCAACTGGCTGCCGGTGTTCCACGACATGGGGCTGGTCACGACGGTCGCGCTGCCTCTCGTCTACGGCAACCCCGGCGTGATCATGGACCCGGTGGCGTTCGTGATGCGGCCCGTCCGCTGGCTGGAGCTGCTCAGCCAGCAGAAGCACGCCTTCACCGGCGGCCCGAACTTCGCCTACGAGTACCTGACCGCGCAGGTCACCGAGGAGGAGAAGGCCAAGCTCGACCTCAGCGGCGTGCAGGTCTTCATGAACGGCGCCGAGCCGATCCGGGAGAGCACGCTCACCGGGTTCTACGAGGCGTTCAAGGACTGCGGGCTGAAGCCGGAGGCGCAGGTGTGCGCGTACGGGCTCGCCGAGGCGACCGTGTACGTGTCGGCGTCGTCGCGGTTCCGCGAGCCGACCCGCGCCGCGTTCGACCACGAGGCGCTGCGCCGCGGCACCGCCGAGCCGTGCGCCCCGGACGCGCCCGGCGCGATCCAGCTGATCGCGTGCGGCACGTCCTTCGGCCAGCACACGATCATCGTGGACGCGGAGACGGGCGCGCGGAAGGCGGACGGC
Source organism: Actinomadura napierensis (assembly GCF_039529375.1). Taxonomy (NCBI): domain Bacteria; kingdom Bacillati; phylum Actinomycetota; class Actinomycetes; order Streptosporangiales; family Thermomonosporaceae; genus Actinomadura; species Actinomadura napierensis. The sequence continues at coordinate 4,821 of NZ_BAAAMR010000160.1, read as the reverse complement.
TCGGTCGGCGAGATCTGGGTGCACGGCCCGAACGTCGCCGCCGGATACTGGGGGCGTCCCGAGGCGACCAGGGAGACGTTCCAGGCGGAGCTGGCCGGCGACGCCGGGGACCTGCCGCGCGGGCCGTGGCTGCGCACCGGCGACCTCGGCGTCCTGCACGGCGGCGAGCTGTTCGTCACCGGCCGGATCAAGGACCTCGTCATCGTCGACGGCCGCAACCACTACCCGCAGGACATCGAGTTCACCGTGTCGAACGCGCACAAGGGCATCCGCCGCGAGTACACCGCGGCGGTGTCGGTCGACACCGGCGACACCGAGGGCCTGGTCGTGGTGGCCGAGCGGAACCGCCGGGTGCCGATCGCGCTGCTGGACGTCGACGAGGTCGCGCAGGCCGTGCGGACCGCCGTCAAGCAGCAGCACGACCTGCGCGTGCACGACTTCGTGCTGATCGAGCCGGGCGGCATCCCGCGCACCAGCAGCGGCAAGATCGCCCGGTCGGCGTGCCGGCAGGGCTACCTCGACCGCACGCTGCCGTACGTGACCGTGCCCGCCCGCGAGGAGTAGCGGCCGCCGCGGAGGAAGAAGGTCAGCGCTCCCCGTCGTCGGCGTCGCGCAGCCAGACGGGGAGCAGCAGCATCAGCTCCAGCCGCAGCGCCGGATCCTCGATGTCGTAGTCGAACAGGTCGTGCAGCTGCGCGAGCCGGTACCGGACCGTCTGCGGGTGCACGCACAGCGCCTCGGCGGCGTCGGTGGCGTTGAACCCGTGCTTGAGGCATTCGAGCAGGGTCATCGCCAGCCGCCCGCCGCGGTGCGGGCCGAGCTCGGTGAGCGGCGCGAGCCGGCGCCGCGCCGTCGCCTCCGCGAGCGTCCAGCCCTCCTGGAGCAGCAGCTCGGGCAGGTGCCGGTCCGCGCGGACGAGCCGTCCGGCCGCGGCGGCGCCCCGCCGGCCCCGCTCGGGTGATCCGGCCGCCTCGTCGGCGCCGCCGAGCCGTCCGGCGGCCATCAGGTCGAGGGTCCGGTGCGCCCAGTGCAGCGACACCCCGGCCTCCTCCAGCGGCACGGACGGGCCGACCGCGCCCGTCCAGCCGGCGATCGTGGCGGTGAGCCGGTCGGGCCCGCCGGGCCGGTCCGGGTCGGGCATCGCCAGGCAGGGGCGGCTGCGGTCGACGCCGCTCAGCAGGAACGGCGGCAGCCCCGCCGGGCCCTCGCCGCCGGTGCCGGGGCGCGGGTCCAGCACGATCATCGCGATCCGCTCCGGCAGCGGCCAGCCCGCGAGCCCGGCCTGCTCCACGATGACCTCGCGGGGCGCCGGCGGCGTCGACAGCAGCAGGCCGAGCAGCCGGGCGCGGCGCTGCTCGCGCTCGCCGGCCGCCTTCTCCCGTGCCCGCGCGTACCCCTGCGCGGCGGCCGAGGCGAGCAGGTCCAGGTAGGCGAAGTTCACCTCGGTCAGCGCGATCGCCAGCTCGCGGGGCTTCTTCAGCCGGTCGGCCTCCCGCGACAGGTACCGCCAGGCGGTCCGGGACGCGACGCGCAGCGCGTTCTGCAGGTGCTCCAGGCTGCGCCCCTCGACCGCCTCGCCGTACCCGATGTCGAAGAAGAGCTGGTGGACCTCCCGCCAGGGCGTGTCGGGGTCGGCGATCATCTGCACGAAGTGGCCCATGCCCTGCGCCACCGCGTCCCGGATCACCTCGGTGTAGACGGGATCGTCCGGCCGGCCGTACTCGGGGACGTTCCGCAGCACGCCCTCCACCATGGTGTCGACCAGATCCGGAAGGTGCGGGCGCATCCACTGCGCCTCCTCGCGCGGGACGTCGCGCCAGGGTTGGGCCGACAGGTCGTCTGTCTCGGCGGACCCTTCGTGCAGCTCCGTCAAAGTGTCACCTCCATGAGCGGACACCCGGGCCGCCAGGCTAGATATCCCGCGGCACCCGCGACACTCACAGGAGTGACAAGCCGCCCCCTTGTTTGGTGCGAGACGGACTGATTTCGCGCAGCGGAAGGCGAAGACGGGCGGTTTTGGGCAGGACAACACAAGAAACGCGGTGGAGTTTCGTCGTTTTTCGCGGAATGGGCGGCTGGAAGGTTACAACCGGGATCGCTCCCATTGTTAGGTCTTCGCCGGATTCCGTGACCGCTTCGACGCCTACGGCGGCGGCAGCGTGAGGAGCAGCACGGCCGCCGCGGCGGCGACGAGCCCCGCCACCTGTCCGGCCGAGAGCCGTTCGCGCAGCGCGGTGACGCCCCACAGCACCGGCACCACCGGGTACAGCGACGACAGCACCACCGCGATGACGACGAGCTGCTCCCTGGTGGCGAGCAGGTAGAACGCGAGCGCCGCCGCCGCGACGGCGCCGGTCGCGAGCGCCCCCGGCGGCGTCCCCCTGCCCGGGAGCCGGCGGATGTGCGCCCGCGCCATCGGCGCGATCGCCAGGACGGCCGAGACGCGTCCGGCCGCCACCGGCCACAGGCCCGCGTCGTGCCCGGCCCGCGCGAGCGCCAGGTACTGCACGCCGATCCCGGCGCTCGCCACCAGCCCGTTGACGACGGCCGACCGGACCCGGTCCCGCTCGTCCGATCGCGATCGGGAGACCAGCCACAGGGCGGGCAGCACCACCGCGATCCCCACCCAGGCGGTGAGGGAGGGCCGGTCGCCCAGGAACGCCACGCCCACCAGGACGGGAAGCGCGACCCCGCCGACCGCGCTGACGGGAACGACCACGCTCATGGTGCCCTGGCCGATGCCCCGGTACAGGAACACCATGGCGATTCCCGTCCCGATTCCGGACAGGGCGCCCCACGCGACGTCCTGCCACACCAATTCCCGCACCGGAACGGCAAGGGCCACCGCGACGGCGCAGATCAGCCCGCCTATCTGGCCGAGAAATGCGACCGCGCGGAAATCCGCCCGCCGTGACAGCAGCCCGCCTGTGACGTCGGCGATGCCGTAGCAGAGCGCCGACGCGAGTGCGAGCAGGGGCCCCGTCACGACGGCTCCGGGAGCGTCTCCCCGCCGGCCTGGCCCGCGAGGGCGTCGCGCTCGGCCTGCCCCACGGGGCAGACGGCGCCGCGGATGCAGCAGGCGCGGTCGCACAGGCGGCACATGACGTCCGCGTCGCCGATCTCGGCGTACAGGCGGGTCAGGAGCTTGCCGAGGAGCGTCGTGAGCTGGTCGCGCTCGCCGGCGTCCAGGCCGGACAGGGCGGCGGCGAGCGGGGCGCCGCGCGCGGTGAGCATGGCGTCCACCGCCCTCTCGCCGGCCGTCGTCAGCCGCACGCGGACGGCGCGGCCGGGGCCGCGGTCGCGCCGGGCGAGCCCCGCGGCCTCCAGGCCGTCCAGCATGCGGGCCGCCGCGGACTGGGTGAGCCCGACGCGCCGTCCCAGCTCGGTGACGCCGAGGCCGGGCGCGCCCGCCAGCACGACCAGGGCGCCGGCGCCGCTGGCGCTCACCTCGGCGGCCCGGGTCGCCTCGGCCAGCACGAGGTCGGTGACGGCGAGGGAGGCGGCACCGAGCAGGTTCGCGAGTCGGTCATGCATGACTCATGCATAACAAGCGCTGCGGGGCCGGCGCAACCCTTCGGCGGGAGGCGCCGGAACGCCCGGGCGCGGTCGTTTGCGGGCGAACCTACGGGGGTACTGCTTGCTGGTCTTGTGTGCCGTACCGGGGGCCCGCCGCCCGCCATGGAGGTCGCCTGAATGGAACGTGAGCCCGCACCGGTTCCGGGGGCGCCGAACGGCGGGGAGGACGGGCGGCGGCGCATCCCGCGCACGGACGTGCTGCTGGCCGATCCGCGGCTCGCGGAAGCGGCGGCGCGGCTCGGGCGCGGCGTGGTGAAGGCGGCGGTCGTCGCGGCGCAGCGGCGCGCGCGGGCGGGCGAGATCCCGGCCGGCGCGGTGGCGGGCGCGCCGGGCGGGGCGCTGCCGGGCACCGCCGCCGGGCTGCGGCCCGTGCTCAACGCGACCGGCGTGCTGCTGCACACCAACCTCGGGCGGGCGCCGCTGTCGGACGCCGCGCGGGAGGCGATGCTCGTGGCGTCCGGCGCGACCGACGTCGAGCTGGACCTCTCGACCGGGGCGCGGGCGCGGCGCGGCCGGTCCGCGCTGGCCGCGCTGCTGGAGGCGGTGCCGGCGGCGGAGGCGGCGCACGTGGTGAACAACGGGGCGGCGGCGCTCGTGCTGGCCGCGACCGCGCTCGCCGGCAACCGCGAGATCATCGTCAGCCGCGGCGAGATGGTGGAGATCGGCGACGGTTTCCGCATCCCGGAGCTGCTCGCCGCGACCGGCGCCCGCCTGCGGGAGGTCGGCACCACGAACCGGACCTCGCCGGACGACTACGCTGCGGCGATCGGCCCCGAGACCGGCTTCATCCTCAAGGTGCACCCGTCCAACTTCCGCGTCACCGGCTTCACGCGCTCGGCGGACGTCGCCGAACTGGCCGGGCTCGGCGTCCCGGTCGTCGCCGACATCGGCTCCGGCCTGCTCGGACCCGAACCGCTGCTGCCCGACGAGCCCGACGCCGCAACCTGGCTGAAGGCGGGCGCCGACCTCGTCACCGCCAGCGGCGACAAGCTGCTCGGCGGCCCGCAGTGCGGGCTCGTCCTGGGCAGGGAGGAGTTCGTGCGGCGGCTGTCGCGGCATCCGCTGGCGCGGGCGCTGCGCGTCGACAAGCTGACGCTCGCCGCGCTGGAGGCCACCGTCCGCGGCCCGCGAACCCCGACCGCCGAAGCGCTGCACGCGGGCGTCGACGGGCTGCGGGAACGCGCGCGGCGCCTCGCCCAGCGCCTGCGCGAGCAGGGCGACGACGCGGCGGACGTCGACAGCGAC
>NZ_BAAAMR010000159.1:0-16651 GCF_039529375.1 Actinomadura napierensis | reverse complement strand
GCCGCCGCCGCGCGCCGCCCGCGCAGCGACCCCGGCGCCGTGCGGCTGCTGCGCGCCGCCGCCGACGCCGCCCGCCGCGTCCCCTACGAGGGACGCCGCTTCCTGACCACGTGGAACCGCGGCCGGTCCGCCACGTCCCGCGTCACCGCCGAGCACACCCCCGGCGACGGGGTCCGCTACGGCTCGGGCGGCGGCACGGAGGGCTACCTGCCCGACGCCTCCGCCGGCGACGCCACCGGGTTCACCGCGGGGACGCTCGCACTGCTGACCCGCAACTACTCCGTCGTCCGGGGCTCCGACGCGACCATCCTCGGCCGCCGCGCCAGCGTGGTGGAGGCCCGCCGCCAGGACGGCACGCCCGCCGGGCGGTTCTGGCTGGACGCCGAGACCGGGCTGCTGCTGCACCGCGAGCTGATCGACGCGACCGGCCGGCCGGTTATCACCAGCGGCTTCACTGAGATCAGCTTCACCGCCCCGGACACCGCGACGCCGCGCCGGGGCCGCTCCCGCGGCTCCGCCGTGGACAGCCCCGCCGACACCCCGACCAGCGCCAACGCCGCCCCCAACAGCGCCGCCACCGCGCTGCTGGAGGAGCCGCTCGACGCCCGCGCCCTCGACGGCCTGAAGCGCCGCGGCTGGCCGGTCCCCAAGCGGCTGCCTGGCCACCTGACCCTCTACGACGCCCGCCGCGAGGCCGGCGGCGCCGTCCACCTCTCCTACTCCGACGGCCTGGCCTCGGTGTCGGTGTTCGTCCAGCGCGGCGCCCTCGACGCCGGCGCGCTGACCGGCTGGAAGAAGACCGTCCGGCACGGCCGGGCGGTGTTCTGCCGCGAGTCGCTGCGCCGCTGGGCCGTCGCCGCGTCCGGCGGGTACGTCTACACCGTCCTGACCGACGCGCCGCAGAGCACGGCGGAGTCGGTCGCGTTCGAACTGCCGCGCGGCTCCGACCCGTTCTGGACGCGGCTGGCACGCGGCGCCCGCCGCCTGGCCTCGGCCGCCGACCCGTTCTGACGGGCCCGGCGCCGGCGAGGGCCCGCAGACGCCGCCCCGGGAGGCGGTCGCGGCGGGTTCTGCCTTACGCTCGCCACATGCCTATCGCGGCACGATGAGCACGGATGATGAGGACCATGCTCGGTAGGAGAGATGGGGATGACGGAAGACAACCGCCGGCCGGGGGACGAGGACGCCGTCCCCGGGCAGGAGCCTGAGCGGCAGGACGCGGCGGCTCCTCCCGAGACGGTGACCGACCAGGAGATCCCCCTGGAGCAGCCGGCGCCGGAGCCCGAGGCCGAGGCCGGGGGCGCCGACCGCCTGGTCGCGGGTGGCACGGGAGAGCAGGCCGGCGGGTTCGCCCCGCCGGACGCGCCGCGGGACGACATGCCCGGCGGCGCCATGGCGCCCCAGGAGGTGCCGCTGCAGGACGCGCCGCCGCGCGACATGCCGCAGCCGCCGCCCGTGCCGATGGACAAGCCCATGGACGGTCCCCAGGACCAGCGCGGGCGGCCCGGGTTCGTCCCGTACGACCAGGACCCGCGGGCGATGCACGGCCAGCCGCCGTACGGGGGCTGGCCGCAGCAGGGACCACCGCCGCCGCCCGGCGCCCGGCCGCCCATGGGCCCGCCGCCTCCGGGGGCGCCGATGGGCCCGCCGCCCGGCGGGCCCCGCCCGATGGGGGCGTTCGGGCCGCCGATGGGCACCGGCCCGAACTGGGCGCCGGTCCCGCCCCCGCCGTCCTCGTCCGGGCGCGGGCCCGGGCTCGGCCTGCTGGCCATCGTGGCGCTGATCGTCGCGCTGGTGGCGGGGGCCGTCGGCGCGGGGATCGGGGTGATCGCCACCGACGACGGCGACAACGACGGCGGCTCGGTCAGCCTCGGCGGCGGCAGCGGCAGCGACACCAAGGTGCAGAGCCGCCCGCCGGACTCCGTCGCGGGCGTGGCGCAGCGGGTGCTGCCCAGCGTCGTGATGATCCGCGTGAAGTCGTCGCAGGGCGAGGTCGGCGGGACCGGCTTCATCGTCAACGGCGGCTACATCGTCACCAACAACCACGTGGTGTCCGAGGGCGGCGGCGGCCAGATCCAGGTGATCTTCAACGACAAGAAGATGCTGCCCGCCACGGTGAAGGGCTCCGACCCCTCGTCCGACGTGGCGGTGGTGAAGGTGGAGGGGCAGCACTCGCTGCCCGCGCTCGCCCTCGGCGACTCCACCAAGATCGCGGTCGGCGACCCGGTCATCGCGATCGGCTCGCCGCTCGGCCTCCAGGGCTCGGTGACGACCGGCATCGTCAGCTCACTGAACCGCGCCGTGCCGACCCAGGGCGAGGGCGGCGGCGACTCGTCCTACCTCAACGCGATCCAGACCGACGCCGCGATCAACCCCGGCAACTCGGGCGGCCCGCTGGTGGACGCCAAGGGCCGGGTGATCGGCATCAACACCGCGATCGCGACGCTCGGCGGCCAGTCGCTCGGCGGCGGGGAGCAGAGCGGCAGCATCGGCCTCGGCTTCGCCATCCCGATCAACCAGGGCAGGCGGGTCGCCGAGGAGATCATCAGGACCGGCCAGGTGAAGATGGCCAAGCTCGGCGTCCTGCCGGACCCGCAGTACCAGCAGGGCGGCGCCCGCATCATGCAGCAGCCCGTGCAGGGCCAGCAGCCGGTGACCAAGGGCGGCCCGGCCGACCATGCGGGCCTCAAGCCCGGCGACATCATCACCAAGGTCGACGACCAGCCGATCGAGGACGCCACCGACCTGATCGCGCAGATCCGCAGCCGCGCCCCCGGCGACCGGATCAAGGTCACCTACCAGCGGGGCGGCAAGGAGAGCACGGTCGAGATCACGCTCGGTTCGTAGCGCAGGATGTTAAGGCCGGGTTCATCCCGGCTGGGGATACGCTGGGGGGACCGGTCCGCGCAGGGCCGGTCCCCGGCGGCTTGTGGAGGACGGGTTGTTCGACGTCGGACTCGGCGAGATGGCGGTGCTGGTCGTCCTCGCCCTGGTCATCTTCGGTGACAAGCTGCCCCAGGTGGCCGGCCAGGCCGGCCGGATGCTGCGGCAGTTCCGCCAGATGGCCAACTCGGCCAAGGCCGACCTGGAGGCGGGGCTCGGCCCGGAGTTCAAGGACTTCGACATCGCCGACCTGCACCCCAAGACGTTCGTCCGCAAGCACCTGTTCGAGGACGACGACTCGTTCCTGAACGGCAAGCTCTTCGACGACGACGAGCCGTCCTACGCGGCCCCCGCCACGGCGGGCGCCCTCGACTACGGCGAACGCCCCCCATACGACAACGAAGCAACCTAGCCCAGGGGGACGCCCCCCTGGAACCCCCCGTTGCGGTTGACAGGCTGTTTCCCGCTCCGCTGGCGCTCCCCGAGACCACGTAGGTCTGGCGAGTACGCGAAAGGCCCCGCCCGAGGCGGGGCCTTTCTCTTTTGTTCCTAACGGCCCTTGGGGGAGATGCCGAGGGCCATGCCGGCGAGGCCGCGGGAGCGGCCGCCGAGCTTGTCGGCGATGGTGCGCAGCTCCTTGGCGGCGCCCGCGTCGGGGTCGGCGAGCACCAGCGGGACGCCGTTGTCGCCGCCCTCGCGCAGCCGGGGGTCGATCTCGACCTGGCCGAGCAGCGGGACCTTGGTGCCGAGGGTGCGGGCCAGGGCGTCGGCGACGGTCTGGCCGCCGCCCTCGCCGAAGATGTACTGGCGCTCGCCGCAGTGCGCGCAGGCGAGGTAGGACATGTTCTCGATCACGCCGACGACCTGCTGGTGGGTCTGCGCGGCGATCGCGCCGGCGCGCTCGGCGACCTCGGCGGCGGCCTGCTGCGGGGTGGTGACCACCAGGATCTCCGCGGACGGCAGCAGCTGCGCGACGGAGATCGCGATGTCGCCGGTGCCGGGCGGCAGGTCCATCAGCAGGACGTCCAGGTCGCCCCAGTAGACGTCGGCGAGGAACTGCTGCAGGGCCCGGTGCAGCATCGGACCGCGCCACACCACCGGCTGGTTCCCGGCGGTGAACATGCCGACGGAGATGACCTTCACGTCGTGCGCGGACGGCGGCATGATCATGTCCGCCACCTTGGTGGGGGAGTCGGTCACGCCCAGCATCCGCGGCACCGAGTGGCCGTAGATGTCGGCGTCGACGACGCCGACCTTGCGGCCCTGCGCGGCGAGCGACGCGGCCAGGTTGACGGTGACCGAGGACTTGCCGACGCCGCCCTTGCCGCTGGCCACCGCGTAGACCTTGGTGAGCGAGTTCGGCTTGGCGAACGGGATCTCCTTGGCGGGCTCCCCGCCGCGCAGCTTGGTCTGCAGGTCCTTGCGCTGCTCCTCGCTCATCACGTCCAGGTCGACCTGGACCGAGGTGACCCCGTCGAGCCTGGAGACGGCCTCCGTGACGTTCTTGGTGATGGTGTCCCGCATCGGGCACCCGGCAACGGTCAGGTAGACGCCGACGCGGACGGTGCCGTCCGCCGCGATGTCGACGCCCTTGACCATGTCGAGCTCGGTGATGGGCTTGCGGATCTCAGGATCGTTCACCGTGGCGAGGGCCGCGGTCACCTGCTCGGTCGTCAACTGGTGGGCCATGCGCCCATGGTATGAACCCGGCGGCGGTATCGGCCAATCGGGTGCCGGACCTCACACGGGCGCGCGACACCCGCCCCGGCCCCTTCGCCCGCGGCTTCCGGCACCGTAACATCGGGGCGTGACATTCCGGTCCAGCACCATGTCGGCCGCCGAGCTGGCGGTGTGGCGCACCATGCTGCGCGCCCAGGTGCAGATCTCCCGCCGGCTCCAGGCCGACCTGCTCGCCGACCACGATCTCGCGCTGGCCTCCTACGACGTGCTGATGCACCTCGGTGAGGCGCCCGGCGGCCGGCTGCGGATGAACGACCTCGCCGACCGGGTGCTGCTGTCGCGCAGCGGGCTGACCCGGCTGATCGACCGGCTGCAGCGCGACGGCCTGGTCGTCCGGCAGTCCTGCACGAGCGACGCGCGCGGCCTGTTCGCGGCGCTGACCCCGGCGGGGCGGGCCCGGCTGGCCGACGCGACCCCCACCTACCGCGACGGCGTCCGCGAGTACGTGCTGAGCAGGCTCGACGAGCCCGACCTGCGGATCTTCGGCAGCATCCTCGACAAGCTCGCCGACGAGGCCGTCTGAGCCGGTCGTCCCTCTAGGAGAGGGTGGGGTGCTGGTCCTTGGCGTCCAGCTCGCGCAGGATCTGCTGGAGTTCCGAGCGCAGGAAGTCGCGGGTGACGACCTCGCTGAGCGCGACCCGCAGCCCGGCGATCTCCCGGGTGATGTACTCGGTGTCGGCGATGGTGCGGTCGTTGCGGGCGCGGTCCTGCTCGTACTGGACGCGGTCGCGGTCGTCCTGCCGGTTCTGCGCGAGCAGGATCAGCGGCGCCGCGTAGGACGCCTGGAGCGACAGGATCAGCGTCAGGAAGATGAACGGGTAGGGGTCCCAGCGCAGGAAGTGCGGGGCGAGGAAGTTCCAGCCGATCCAGACGACGATGAACCCGGTCATGTAGACCAGGAACCGGGCGGTCCCGAGGAACCGGGCGATCCGCTCCGACAGCCGGCCGAACGACTCGGGGTCGTAGTGCGGCCGCGGCACGATCGTGCGGCGGATCTCGCGCGGCTGGTCCAGACGTGTGGTCATCTCGCCCCCTCGGCGCCCCGGAGTGCCTCTTCCTCGGGATCCGCGGCCGCCTCGGCGGCGGCGTCCATGGCGGCCTCCCGCCAGTCCTCGGGCAGCAGGTGGTCGAGGACGTCGTCGATGGTCACCGCGCCGAGCAGGTGCCCGTTCTCGTCCACCACGGGTGCGGCGACCAGGTTGTAGGTGGCCAGGATCATGGCGACGGCCTCCAGCGTCATGGTGGGCCGCAGCGGGTCGAGCGCGGTGTCGACGATCCCGCTGACCAGCGTCGGCGGCGGTTCGCGCAGCAGTTTCTGGAAGTGCACGGTGCCGAGGTAGCGGCCGGTGGGCGTCGCGGTCGGCGGCCGGCTCACGTACACCTGCGCGGCCAGCGCCGGGTTCAGGTCGGGCTGACGGATCTGCGCGAGCGCCTCGGCGACCGTCGCGTCGGGCGGGACGATCACCGGTTCGGTGGTCATCAGGCCGCCCGCGGAGTCGTCCTCGTAGGTCAGCAGCCGCCGGACGGGCGCGGCCTCCTGCGGCTCCATCAGCGTCAGCAGCTGCTCGCGCTGCTCGGTGGGCAGCTCGCCGAGCAGGTCGGCGGCGTCGTCGGGGCCCATCGCCTCCAGCACGTCGGCGGCCCGGTCGGCCTCCAGCTTGCCGAGGATCTCGATCTGGTCGTCCTCGGGCAGCTCCTCCAGGACGTCGGCGAGCCGCTCGTCGTCGAGCGCCGCCGCGACCTCGGTGCGCCGCTTGGGGGGCAGCTCGTGCACGATGTTGGCCAGGTCGGCGGCCTTCATCTGGCCGAACGCGGCGATCAGCCCGGCGGCGCCCTGGCCGTGCTCGACGGCGGAGAAGCCCTCGACGGCGTCCCAGTCCACGACCAGGCTCTCGCCCCGGCGGCGCAGGCCCGCGCCGCGGCGCAGCCCGCGCCCGCCGCGCAGGACGGCGACCTTGGTGACCAGCCAGTCGCGGGTGCGGGTCGGCTCCATCGCGACGTCCACCACCGAGACGGGCTCGCCGGAGTCGCAGAACCGGATCGTGCGGTCGAGCATCTCGGCGATGACGAGCGTCTCGGACTCGCGCTTGCTGAACCGCCGCATGTTCAGCCGGCCGTCGAAGATGACCGCGTCCGCCTCGATCAGCTGCACCCGGGTGATCGGCAGGAACACCGGGCGGCGCGGGCCGACCTCCACCACCAGGCCGAGCACCCGCGGCGGCCGGGGGGCCAGGCGCAGCGCCACCACCACGTCGCGGACCCGGCCGACCTGGTCGCCGGCCGGGTCGAACACCGCGATCCCGGCGAGCCGCGCGATGAACACGCGCGTCGGAGCTCCGCTCATGGGCCTGACACTACCCATGATCTACCAGCCGATTCGGGGCGGGAGCGGCGTCCCGCGGGCGACGGCCGGGTGAACGCGCGGGTCAGCGCGCGGGCGCGGGGCGGTCCCCGCGCGGGATCACGCCTCGACCCAGCCGTGCTTCTTGGCGAAGCCGAGGAAGCCCTCGCGGATGCTGACGATCTGCCGGCCGGTCAGGTCGGGCGTGCTCGACAGCAGCAGCTCGGTGATGTCCTCGCGCAGCTCCGCCGGCTCGAGGACGTCGCACAGCCCCTCGTCCAGCAGCTGCGACGACGACGACGAGGAGGAGGACTGGCGCGGCGCCGGGGAGGACGAGGACGCCCGGGACAGGATGCGGACGCCGAACGCCTTCGGTCCCCGCTCGCTGTCGACCGTCTCGAACTCGACCGTCGCGCCGGGCGTCAGGCCCGACTTGTCGTCCAGCACCTCGTTGGCGTGGACGAACACGTCGTCACCGCCGCCGTCGGGGACGATGAACCCGTAGCCCCGGACCCCGTCGAACCGCAGAACTCGTCCAGTACGCACCAGAACCGACCAACTCTCAACACCGCGAAACGCGAACCAGAAATACCTGTTCCCAATTTAGCGCGCCCACCCTCCCGGACACGGGAAGCTCCGCCCACCGCGCTGCTGCTGCATAATGCGCCTGTGAACCGCGCAGCCCCCCGGCTCGGGGGACGAGCACCGCGAATCGCCGGGTCCTCGTTGCTCGCGGCGGCGGCCTGCCTCGCCGTGCTGTCCCTCGCCGACGCGGCCGCCGGCCTGGCGTGGGACAGCGGACCGGTCGCGCGGCTGGCGATGGACATGTCGGGAGCGCGCGACGGCGACGGCGGCGTGCGGATCCATGTCATCGCGCTGGCGGTGCTGCTGTGCCTGTGCGCGACGCTGCCCGTCGCCCTGCCTCGTCCGGCGGTCGCGGCGCTCACGGTGACCGCTGCGGACGCGGCCACGCTCGGCTTCTTCCACACGGCGACCTTCGCGGGCCTGGCCGCGCAACTGGTCGCCGCCTACCGCGCCGGACGGCACGGCGCGCACCTGGCCGCGCTGGTCATCGGGCTGCCGTTCCCCGTGCTGGCGCTCGCCGGGCCCGCGACGGCGGAGTTCCGCGTCCGGGCCGTGCTGCTCGCCGCGCTCGTGCCGGCCGCGGCGCTGGCCGGGGCGGCCCGGCGGGCGCGCGCCGAGGCGCTGGAGAGCAGCACCGTCCGGCAGGCGATGGCCGGGACGCTGCTGGAGAACACCGCGCGCGGCGAGCGCGCCCGCATCGCCCGCGAGCTGCACGACGTCGTCGCCCACCACATCTCCATGATCGCGGTGCAGGCTGAGACGGCGCGGCTCGCCACCCCCGGCATGCCGGACGCGGGTGCGAAACGGCTGCTGGACATCGGCGACACCGCGCGGGCCGCCCTCACCGAGATGCGGCGGCTGCTCGGCGTGCTGCGCGAGGACACCCGCCGTCCGGAGGCGCGGGCCGCGGAGCGGCGGCCGCAACCGGGACTCGTCCAGCTCCTGGACCTGCTGGACGAGGCGCGGGACGTCTCCGGCACGGCGGCCCGGCTGATCGTGCAGGGGCCGCCGGACCCGCTCGACCCCGGCGTCGAGCTGGCCGCCTACCGGATCGTCCAGGAGTCCCTGACCAACGCCCGCCGGCACGCGCCCGGCGCCGCCGTGGACGTCGAGCTGCACTACACCGGCGTCGCGCTGCGGGTCCGGGGCCGCGACAACGGGCCGGGCGGGCCCGCGTCGCCGGCGTCCGGCGGGCACGGGCTGCTCGGCATGCGCGAGCGCGCCACGGCCGTCGGCGGCGAGGTCCGCGCCGGGCCGGCGGCGGGCGGCGGCTACCTCGTCGAGGCGAGCCTGCCCACCGGCACGGGCCCCGGCACCGGCAGGCCCGCCGCACCGGAAGGACCACGATGAGCGAGCCGCGAACGATCAGCATCGTCGTCGCCGACGACCACCCGGTGGTCCGCACCGGCTTCGCGACGCTGCTGGACGCCCAGCCCGGCTTCACCGTCGCCGGGACGGCCGAGGACGGCGCCGGGGCGGTGCGGGTGTGCGCCGAGCTGTCCCCGGACGTCGTGCTGATGGACGTCCGGATGCCCGGCATGGACGGCATCGAGGCGACCCGGCGGATCGTCGCGTCCGGCCCGGGCCGGACGCGGGTGCTGATCCTGACCACGTTCGACCTGGACGAGTACGTCTACGACGCGCTGCGCGCCGGGGCCGGCGGGTTCCTGCTCAAGGACGTCACCGCCGAGCGGCTCTTCGACGCCGTCCGGGTCGTGGCGGACGGGGACGCGCTGCTCGCACCGGCCGTCACCCGCCGCCTCATCGACGAGTTCGCCCTGCTCAAGCCCCGCTCGGGAAGCCTCCCCGCGACGACGCTGGACGTGCTGACGCCGCGCGAGCGGCAGGTGCTGCGGCTGGTCGCGGACGGCCTGTCCAACGCGGAGGTCGCCGCCCGCCTGGTCGTCACCGAGGAGACGGTGAAGACGCACGTCAGCCGCGTCCTGACCAAGCTCGCGCTGCGCGACCGCACCCAGGCGGTGATCATCGCCTACGAGACCGGCCTGGTCGTGCCGGGCTCCAAGGAGTAGCTCCCAGGAGGGACGGGGCCGTCCCTGGCGCGGGGGACGGGGATCGCTCGGCGCCGTGACGACCGCAGGGGCGCCCGGTTCCTAGTCTTCGAGCATGGAAGCGACCATCGAAGTCGACGGCCTGCGCAAGCGCTTCGGCCGCACCCTCGCGCTGGACGGCATGTCGTTCGCCGTCCGTCCCGGGGAGGTCACCGGGTTCGTCGGCCCGAACGGGGCGGGCAAGTCCACCACGATGCGGGTGATCCTCGGGCTGGACGCGGCCGACGCGGGCCGCGCGCTGGTCGGCGGCCGGCCGTACCGGAGCCTGCGCGACCCGCTCCGCCACATCGGCGCGCTCCTCGACGCCGCCGCGCTGCAGCCGAGCCGCACCGCCCGCAACCACCTGCTGTGGCTGGCGCACTCGCAGGGCCTCGGCGCCGGACGCGTCGGCGCCGTGCTCGACCGGGTCGGGCTGGCCGGGGCGGCGCGGCGCCGCGCGGGCGGCTTCTCGCTCGGCATGCGGCAGCGGCTCGGGATCGCGGCGGCGCTGCTGGCCGACCCGCCGATCCTCATGCTGGACGAGCCGTTCAACGGCCTCGACCCGGACGGGATCCGGTGGATGCGCGGATTCCTGGCGTCGCTGGCCGCCGAGGGCCGGGCGATCCTGGTGTCCAGCCACCTGATGAGCGAGCTGCAGGACACCGCCGACCACCTGATCGTGGCCGGGCGCGGCCGGGTCGTGGCGGACGCGGGCGTCGGCGAGCTGCTCGCGGCGGCGTCGCGGGGACGGGTCGGGCTCCGCACGTCCGACCGCACCCGCGCGATGACGGTGCTGGCGAACGCGGGCGCCACCGTGTCGGTCGACGGCGCCGAGACCCTCACCGTGTCCGGGCTGCCCGCCGAGGAGATCATCGGGCTGCTCGGCCGCGCCGCCGTGCCGTTCTCCGAGGTCGCCGCGCACCGCGCGACGCTCGAGGAGGCGTACATGGAGCTGACCCGCGACGAGGTCGAGTTCGGTGCCGCGCAGGCGGCGTCATGACCGCGGTCCTCCCGCCGCGGGCGGACGAACGGCGCTCCCGCGCCGGCTTCGCGCGGCTGCTGCGCGCCGAGTGGACCAAGTTCCGGACCGTCCGGGGCTGGGTCATCGGCACCGTCGCCGCCGCCGTCGTCACCGTGCTGATCGGGCTCTTCGGCACGGCCGGCCCCACGTTGAACCACCGGCCGGACGCGATCCCGACCGCACCGGACGGCCGCGCGGTGAACGACTCCTTCTACTTCGTCCACCGGACGCTCCAGGGCGACGGCTCGATCACGGTCCCGGTGACCTCGCTGACCGGCGTGATCAGCATGGGCCCGGACGAGCGGCGCGGCGTCGAGCCGTGGGCGAAGGCGGGGATCATCGTCAAGGACGGGCTGCGGCCCGGCTCGCGGTATGCGGCGGTCATGGCCACTGGCGCCCACGGCGTGCGGATGCAGCACGACTACGTGCACGACACCGCCGCGCCGCAGGCGGTCGCGTCCGCGCGGTGGCTGCGGCTCGTCCGGTCCGGTGACCTGGTCACCGGCTACGGCTCCGCCGACGGCGCGCACTGGACGCGGGTGGGCTCCGTCCGGCTCCCCGGACTCGCGACCGGGGTGCAGGCCGGCGCCTTCGTCGCGTCGCCCATGGACATCAAGGCGACCTCGCACGGCGCCGCGTTCGACCCCGCCGTCGCGACCGCGACGTTCGGCACGGCCGCTCTGGCCGGCCGCTGGACGCCCGGTACCTGGAAGGGCGAGCAGGTGGGACGCGCCGGAACGTCCGGCAGCTACACCGACACCACCCGCGGGGGGTTCACCGAGTCCGCGCGGGGCCTCACCGTGACCGGCGCCGGCGACATCGCCCCGATCGTCGGCGGCCCCGCGCTCGGCACCGGCTACACCATCGAGAACCTGCTCGTCGGCGCGTTCGCCGGCATCCTCGTGATGGCCGTCGTCGGGGCGCTGTTCGTCTCCGCCGAGTACCGGCGCGGCCTGATCGGCCTCACCTTCGCCGCGAGCCCGCGCCGCGGCCGCGTGCTGGCCGCGAAGGCCCTGGTCATCGGCTCGGTCGCGTTCGTTACCGGGCTGGTCGCCGCCGCGGTCGCCATCCCGCTCGCCACCGCACGGGCGCGCGGCCACGGCTTCTTCATCCTGCCGGTGTCCGGGTGGACCGAGGTCCGCGTCGTGGCCGGCACCGCGCTGCTGTTCGCCGTCGCGTCCGTCCTCGCCCTCGCGCTCGCCACCCTGATCCGGCGCGGCGCGGCGGCCGTCACGATCATCGTCGCGGTGCTGGTCCTGCCCTACGTGCTGGCCAGCGGCGCGCTGCTGCCGGACGGGCCGTCCGGCTGGCTGCTGCGGGTCACGCCGGCGGCCGGGTTCGCGATCCAGCAGACCGTCGTCCGGTATCCGCAGGTCGAGACCGTCTACACGCCGTCCAGCGGCTACTTCCCGCTGCCGCACTGGGCGGGCTTCGCGGTCCTGTGCGCCTACGCCGCCGTCGCGCTCGCCGCCGCCGCCCACCTGCTCCGCCGGAGGGACGCATGACACAGCCCCTGCCCCTCCAGCGGGCCCTGCCTTTTCAACGAGCCCTGCACGCGGAGTGGACGAAGTTCCGCACCGAGGCCGGCCCGGTCTGGCTCCTGCTCGCCGCGGTCGCCCTGACGATCGCGCTCGGCGCGGGAGCGGACGGCTCCGCCCGCTGCGCCCCGCCCGACTGCGCCTCGGACGCCACGAAGCTCAGCCTGACCGGGGTGATGCTCGGCCAGGCCGCCGTCGCGATCCTGGCCGTCCTGGCCATCGGCAACGAGTACGGAACCGGGATGATCCGGACCACGTTCACCGCGGTGCCGCGCCGCGTCACCGTCCTCGCCGCCAAGGGCGCGGTCCTCGCCGGCACCGTCATGCTCGCCGGGGCCGTCGCGGTCCCGGCGTCCCTGCTGGCCGGACGGCTCGTCCTGCCGGGGAACGGGTTCACCGCCGCGCACGGCCACCCGCCGATCTCGCTCGCCGACGGCCCGACGCTGCGCGCCGCCGTGGGGTCCGTCCTCTACCTGGTGCTGATCGCGCTGCTCGCCCTGGGCGTCGCGACCGCCGTCCGGGACTCCGCCGCCGCCATCGGCACCGTCCTCGGCCTGCTGTACCTCCTCCCGATCGTCATCAACGTGATCGGCGATCCGGTGTGGCAGCGCCGCCTGGAGAAGATCGCCCCGATGCCCGCCGGGCTGGCCGTCCAGGCCACCACCGACCTCGCCGGCCTGCCCATCTCCCCCTGGAAGGGCCTCGCGGTGCTGGCCGGGTGGGCCGCCGCCGCCCTCCTCGCCGCGACCGTCCTGCTGCGCGCGCGGGACGCCTAGCGGCACCGCAGTGAAGTGAGCGTGGCGAACGGTCTTGTGTCATCCGGGTGAGTAGGCGCGGGGGAGAAGGTGAGGGATATTCGGGTTCCTTGCCCGTGGTGACGTCGGGAGCCTGGTATGCGCGTGCGGCCGATGATCGGGATGCTGGTGGCGGGACTGCTCGCCTGGGGGCCCGCCGCGTTCGCCGAGGGCGGGTTCCCGGCGTCGCCGCCGAACGATCCCGACTACGCCCGCGCCGAGGTGCAGGGGTGCGGGAACGGCGTCAACGGCGAGCAGCACGCCCTGTACTCCTTCATGCCGAAGTGCGCGCCGAACGCCAAGGACCCCGAGAACGCGTCCGGGATGTCGGTCGACAAGGCGTGGCGCGAGTACACCACCGGATCGCCGGACGTCGTCATCGCCTATGTGGAAGGCGGCGTCAACTGGCACAACGGCGACGCCGCCGAACTGGCCGACAAGGTGTTCCTCAACACCGGCGAGCTGCCCAAGCCGGACGGCTCCTCCGCCTACGACAAGGACGGCGACGGAGCGGTCACCGCCGCCGACTACGCCCAGGACCCGCGCGTGAAGGACGCCAACGGCAACGGGCGCATCGACCCCGAGGACCTGATCGCCGCCTTCTCCAACGGCAAGGACGACGACGGCAACGGCTTCACCGACGACGTCTCCGGCTGGGACTTCTACGAGCACCAGAACGACCCCGCCACCTACGACTCCACGTACGGGCACGCCAACGGCCAGATGAAGACGCTGGCCGCGCAGACGGACAACGGCGTGCAGGGCGCCGGGGTGTGCCCGCGCTGCCGGATCCTGCCCGTCCGCGCGGGCCAGGAGGCCCTCGACCGGACGGACGACCTGGCGCAGGCGTGGCTGTACGCGGCCCACATGGGCGCGAAGGTGATCGTCAGCACGACCGCCGACCTCGGCTACTCCTCCTACATGCGGCAGACCGTCGACAAGCTGTGGCGGGACGGCGTCGTCATGGTCGAGGCCAGCAACGACTTCGACTCCACCGATCACCAGGGCGGCATGTTCTGGCCGCACGTCGTCCCGGGCAACGGCCTCGTCCCGAACAGCAAAGGGGTGCCGGACCCGCTGGCCAACACGCTGACCACCACCTACCGGACGCGTTCGGGCCAGACGTCGTTCGGCGCCAAGGCGATGTTCTCCGTGGCCACCCAGGGCGGCTCGACGTCGGAGTCGACGCCGACGACCGGCGGGGTGTTCGGCCTGCTGCTGTCCTACGGGATCCAGTCGGGCCGGCCGCTGACGAACGAGGAGGCCGTCCAGGTGCTGCGCGCGACCGCCTCCGACATCGACGACCCGTCCCTGCCCTGGCCCGGCAAACCCGGATGGGACCGGCAGTACGGGTACGGGCGGCCCAACGTCGCCAAGGCCATGCAGGCGGTGAAGGACGGCGCCATCCCGCCCGTCGGCTCGATCACCAGTCCCGACTGGTACGCGCTTTATGATCCGACGACCACGAAATCCGTCGATGTCACCGGCTACGTCGCCGCGCCACGATCGTCCGGCTACCGGTACGAGCTGGAGTGGGCGCCGGGCATCGAGCCATCCGACGGCGCCTTCACGGAGGCCGGCTCCGGTTCGGGCACCTCGCCCCACGATGGGCGGATCGGCACGCTCGACCTGTCGCGGGTCCCGGAATCGGTGTGGAACAAGCCGTACAAGCTGTCGGATGACAAGGCGCTGTCGGCCAGCGAGCAGTACACCGTCACGCTGCGACTGCGCGTATGGGACGCATCCGGCCGGATGGCGGAGGAGCGGCGCGCGATCGCCGTCCACCACGATCCCGCCCTGCGCGCGGGCTTCCCGAAGAAGCTCGGCGTCGGCAACGAGAGCCAGCCCGCGATCACCGATCTCCAGGGCCGGAAGGCGATCGTCTACGCCGACGGCGACGGCCGCGTGCACGCGCTCGACGGCGCGTCCGGCAAGGAGCTGCCCGGCTGGCCCGCCACGACGCGGCCGACCGTCCCGCAGCGCACCTATCCCGGCATCGACCCCGGTCACGAGCCGGTCGTGGCGCCGGTCGCGATCGGGGACCTGCTCCACGACGGCCACCAAGAAGTGGTCGTGACCAGCACCACAGGCCGCACCTACGCCTTCGACGCGTCCGGACGGCCCCTGCCCGGCTGGCCGAAGACCCTCGACGCCGGGGTGACGCCGCCCCCCGTCCCACGTCCCGCCCTGGAGTACACCAGGCTGCCCGTGCGGGGCGCGACCGCCTCGCCGGTCCTGGTGGACCTCGACGGAGACGGGCGCCTCGACGTCGTCCAGACGGGCTGGGACGGGCGCGTCCACGCCTGGCGGCCGGACGGCTCCGACCTGCCCGGATGGCCGGTCGAAGTGCGCGCGAGCAACGGACCGCCCGCCGGCTACATCCGGATCAACGATCACAAGCTCCCCGGCACCCCGGCCGTCGCCGATCTCGACGGCGACGGGAAGCCCGAGATCGTCCTCCGCTCGCAGCTGTCGGACAGCAAGGGCGGGGGAGAGCAGTTCTACGGGGCCAACTACGCCTTCGCCTTCCACGCGGACGGCAAGCCCGTGCCGGGCTGGCCCGTCCGGCTGTCGTCGGTCATGACCTTCTACGGCAGCGCGCAGGAGTTCATCACCGAGGGCGTCAACCAGCCGGTGACGGCCGACGTGGACGGCGACGGCAAAGACGAGGTGGCCACGGGCCCGTCGTTCGGCCCTACCTACCTGATCTCCGGGACCGGCAAGATCCTGCGCGACTTCGGCCCGCTCGCCAACCCCGCCCTGGACCCGTCCGCCGTGCTCGGCGGCCATCTGCCCGCCGACGTCCCGCTCTCCTTCACCACCTCCGGGGCCTTCGGCCGGTTCGGGCCGCTGAACCGGCTGGGCTACACCGAGGGCGGGTCGGGCGCCGCGTCCCTGGTCGCCGCGCTGCTGTTCCCCGGCAGCGGGCAGCCGATCGGCAACTACCAGCGCGGCTACGACGCCGCCACGGCCCTGCCCGTGCCCGGCTTCCCGCAGCCCCGCACGGGCCTGGCCTTCCTCGGCTCCCCGATCATCGTGGACGTCACGGGCGACGGCCGCGCCGAGGTCGTCGGAGGCGGCGATACGTCCACTTTGCATGCCTTCGGATGGTCCGGGCAGGCCGCCGGCTTCCCGCTGTTCACCGGCGGCTGGACGATCTGGTCCCCGTCCGCGGGGGATCTGGACGGCGACGGTAAAACCGATCTTGTCACCACCACTCGCGAGGGTTACCTGTTTGCCTGGGCGACCCAAGGCAAAGCCGCGGACTCCGAGTGGTCCACCTACCACCACGATGACCGGCGTACCGGGCGTTACGGCCCGCTGGGCTGACCCGCCGAGGGCCCGCATCCCCGCCGGCCCGAGATCATCGAACTTTTTTTGGCGCCCGCGGACTGGCCCTGAGGCCGCGTGTGGCGGGTGTTTTGGGCTGTCTTTGCTGGTGGGCCCGTGGTTTGGGATGTCCTTGACGAAATATGGGGCCGCTTGAACCTGTTGTGGATGTGTGACCGACGGGGAAGCCCGTCCGGGGCGCCCGCTTCGATCTGACGAAGGGCGCATCGAGTCCCTGATCATCAGGACTGCCGATCAAGGCACGTCCGCCGCCGAGTCCGCACAGCGCCGAACCAAGGCCACGCCGAATCACGGTGATGCGGAGCCGGGGACCCACCGAAACACCGGGGTGAATCCGCACCCCCGCATGC
>NZ_BAAAMR010000158.1:0-16799 GCF_039529375.1 Actinomadura napierensis | reverse complement strand
GCGAGCGCGGCGGCCGGTGTGCGGCTGCGGGCCGCGGCCGCCCGCAGGACGGGCTCCGACCTGCCCGGCGCCCTCGCGGAGGACGCCGCCGCGGTGCTGCTCGGGCAGCTGGGCGCCGCCCGCGCGGGGCGCTGATAAAGTGTGACGGACGAGTGATCTCGCAGAGGGAGACCAGAAGTGGCAGGTGAAGACGACATCTCCGGGTGATCCCGGACATGGTCGGCCACCGGTGCGCGCGGACGAGCGCCGCCGCCGTGGCCGCGCCGTCGTCTGACCCTTCCCTGCCCCTGCCGGGCGGCTCCAGCGCGCCCGCTCCTTCCCCATGAGGTCGTCCACGTGTCCGACGCTTGCATCATCTGCTCCGGCCTGTCCTTCTCCTGGCCCGGCGACGTCCCGGTCTTCCAGGACCTGTCCTTCACCCTCGGCGGCGGCCGCACCGGCCTGGTCGCGCCCAACGGCGCGGGCAAGAGCACGCTGCTCGGACTGATCGCCGGTGAGCACCGGCCGTCCGCCGGCACCGTCTCGGTCGAGGGCGTGCTCGGCCACCTGCCGCAGACGCTCCCGCTCGCCGGCGACCTGACCGTGGCGGACGTCCTCGGCGTCGCCCCGGTGATCCGGGCGCTGGACGCCATCGAGTCCGGCGACGCCGCCGAGGAGCACTTCGCCGTCATCGGCGACGACTGGGACGTCGAGGAGCGCACCCGCGCCCAGCTCGACCGGCTCGGCCTCGGCGACGTCGGCCTGGACCGCCGCCTGGACACCCTCAGCGGCGGCCAGGTCGTCTCGCTCGGCCTCGCCGCGCAGTTGCTGAAGCGGCCGGACGTGCTCCTGCTGGACGAGCCGACCAACAACCTCGACATCGACGCGCGGCATCGGCTGTACGGCGTCCTGGAGGACTGGAACGGCTGCCTGCTGGTCGTGAGCCACGACCGCGCCCTCCTCGACCGGATGGACCGCATCGCCGAACTCGACCGCGGTGAGATGCGCCTGTACGGCGGGAACTTCACCGCCTACGAGGAGGCCCTGCGGGTCGAGCAGGAGGCCGCGGAGAAGGACGTCCGCAGCGCCGAGCAGGAGGTGAAACGGGAGAAGCGGGAGATGCAGCAGGCCCGGGAGCGGGCGGCGCGCCGGCAGAGCAACGCCGCCCGCAACGTCAAGGACGCGGGGCTGCCCAAGATCCTCGCCGGTGCGCGCAAGCGGCGCGCCCAGGAGTCGGCCGGGCGGGCCGACGGGACGCACGCGGCGCGCCTCGGCGACGCCCGCACCCGGCTCCAGGAGGCCGAACGCGCGCTGCGCGACGAGCAGACGCTCAGTCTGGAGCTGCCCGGCACCGCCGTGCCCGCCGGGCGGACGGTCTTCCTCGGCGAGCGGATGCGGATCCGCCACGGCGACCGGAACGTGTTCGCCGGGCCCGGCGTGAGCCTGGAGATCCGCGGTCCCGAGCGCATCGCGCTGACCGGCGCGAACGGCGCCGGCAAGTCGACCCTGCTCCGCCTGATCAACGGCGACCTCGTCCCGGAGGGCGACGGGCGCACGCGCCGGGCCGACGGCCGCGTCGCCTACCTGTCGCAGCGGCTCGACCTGCTGGACGCCGGCCGCACCGTGGCGCAGAACCTCGCCGCGTTCGCGCCGGACATGCCGGAAGCCGAGCGGATGAACCTGCTCGCCCGGTTCCTGTTCCGCGGCGACCGCGCCCATCTGCCGGTGGGCGTGCTGTCCGGCGGCGAGCGGCTGCGTGCGACCCTCGCGTGCGTGCTGTACGCCGAACCTGCGCCCCAGCTGCTGCTCCTGGACGAGCCGACGAACAACCTCGACCTGACCGGCGTCGCCTGGCTCGTCGCCGCGCTCAACGCCTACCGGGGCGCGTTCGTGGTGGTCAGCCATGACGAGCGGTTCCTCGCCGACGTCGGGGTGAAACGCCGGCTGCGGCTGGCGGACGGCCGGCTGGCGGAGGACGCCGCACCGGCCTGAGATCACCGCCGTGACCACGGATTTGCGATGAATGTCTGATTCGGGGGCGGGTACTCCGACGGGCGTGGCCGTGACCGTCTGAGCCGACCTTCGGGGGGATCATGAAGGAGCACGAACTGGTGTCGGCCGTCCGCGAGACCGGGCGCATCGACACTCCCGACCACGCCGAACGCGCCATCGACGCCACGCTGGCGGTCCTCGGGGAGCGGCTGGCCGGCGGCCAGAGCCGCGACCTCGCCGCCCAGCTGCCGCCCGAGCTCGCCGCGTCGCTGCCCGGCCAGGGCGGCGGGCAGCGGTTCGGGATGGAGGAGTTCTACCAGCGCGTGGCCGACGCCGAGGGCACGCGGCCGGCGCAGGCGCGCCAGCACGCCCGCGCGGTGGTGGCCGGCGTGAAGGCGTCCGTCGAACCGGGTCTGTTCGAGCATGTGATCGCGCAGCTCCCGGCCGACTACGACGACCTGCTCGGCACCCAGCCCGTCCAGCACTGACCGCGCCCGCCCGGGCAGCAGCGCCGCCGCGGCGGTCCCGCCCGGGCGGGGCCGCGCGCGCCCGGTCCTCTACGATGCGGCGCAGGGGACCGAAGGGACGGGGGCGGCTCGATGCGCGGGCGGGACGGGACACTGCGCAGGCGAGGCAGGACGCTGCCCGCGGCCGTCGCGGCGGCGGTGGCGCTGACCCTCGCCGCCGACGCGTGGGTGATCATGACGGGCCGCGCCGACGGCGGCGGCCCCGGGCGTCCGCGCGGCGACCTGGTGTCGGTCGCCCGGGCGGGTGCGCCGCCCGTCCCGGCGGTCGCCCCGCTGACCCGCCGTTACACGCCGCACCTGCTGATCGCCGGGTCGACGCCGCTGCCGACGTCGGCGGTCGAGCGCGCCCGGCGGCTGAAGGGCGTCACCGGGGTCACGGTCGTCGACGCCGCCCGCGCACAGGTCGGCGGGCACCGCGTCGGGCTGCTCGGTGTGGACCCGTCGTCGTTCCGGGCGTTCGCGCCGGAGGCGACCGCCGAATCCGACCAGCTGTGGCGGACGGTGGCGTCCGGCGGTCTCGCGCTGTCGTTCACGCTGGGGCAGGACGGCGCGTTCCCGCTCGGCACGGTCGTCCAGGCGGGCAGCAGCGCGCATCCCGGCCAGGTACGGGTCGGCGCTTACGCCTCGATGGGCATCGGCAGCGTCGACGCGGTCGTCTCGCACGCGCAGGCCCGCGCCCTCGGCCTGCCCGAGGGGAACGCGCTGCTGCTCAGCGCCCCCAAGACCGACGTCCGCACGCTGGGCAAGCGGCTGAAGCGGATCCTGCCGCGCGGGACGAAGATCGCGACGCTGAACGCCGTGTCCTCCCCCGCCAGGGCCGCCAAGCCCAAGAGCGCGCCCCGGTTCACCGGGCGCCCGGACGGGACGCTGCCCGCCCGCACTCCCATCACCGGCAACCTGATGACGCCGACGATGCGCGCGGCGCTACTGGAGATCAACGGGATGTTCGGGCCGTTCCCCACCATCGGCTGCTACCGCTCCACCGGCGACCCGCAGGACCACGGCGACGGGCGGGCCTGCGACTTCATGGAGAACGCCGCAGGCCGCATGCCGAGCGCCGCCGCGCAGCGGCACGGCGACGAGGTCGCGGCGTACGCGGTCGCGAACGCGCGGCGCCTCGGCATCTCCTACGTGATCTGGAAGCAGCACATCTGGAACGTGCGGGGCGGCGGATGGCGCCCGATGGCCGACCGCGGCAGCATCACCCAGAACCACTACGACCACGTGCACATCTCGGTCCTGCGGTAGCGGTCAGGGCAGTTCCTGCTCGCACCACACGGACTTGCCCTCGGTGGTGCGGCGCACCCCCCAGCGCTGGGCGAGCCGCCCGACGACGTGCAGTCCCCGG
The DNA here is from genome assembly GCF_039529375.1 of Actinomadura napierensis. Taxonomy (NCBI): domain Bacteria; kingdom Bacillati; phylum Actinomycetota; class Actinomycetes; order Streptosporangiales; family Thermomonosporaceae; genus Actinomadura; species Actinomadura napierensis. The sequence continues at coordinate 12,953 of NZ_BAAAMR010000158.1, read as the reverse complement.
CCCGACTCCGGCATGTCGTCCTCGTCGTCCTGATGGCGGACGCGGGGCCGGCCGTCGGAGGAGTCGAACACCTCGCACACCAGCCCGCCCTCGCGGACCAGCCGCAGCCCGACGCGCCCGCCGGCGTGGCCGATCGCGTTGGTGACCAGCTCGGAGGCCAGCAGGACGGTGGAGTCGGTGAGCTCCTCCAGCCCCCAGCGGGCGAGCCGGTCGCGGACCAGGCCCCGCGCCCGCCGCACGGCGGCCGGCTCGGCGGGCAGCTCCCAGGTGGCGTGGTGGTCCTCGGGGATCCGGCACAGCCGCGCCACCAGCATCGCGATGTCGTCGCGGTGCTGGTCGTCGTAGACGCCGTCGAGCGCGTCCTGGCACAGCTCCCCGAGCGGCCGGGCCGCCGCGCCGGGGCCGAAGGTGCGCTGCAGCCGGGCCAGGCCGTCGTCGATGTCGCGGGCCCGGTTCTCCACCAGCCCGTCGGTGTACAGGAACAGCAGCGTGCCGTCCTCGACGATGAACTCGCGGCTGACGATCGGGCCGTCGCCGCCGACGCCGAGCGGCGGCGCGGGCGGCACCGCCAGGTAGTGCGACTCCACGCCTGGCGGGGCCAGCAGCGGCGGCAGGTGCCCGGCGCTGGCGACCTCGCACCGGCCGCTGACCGCGTCGTACACGACGTAGGCGCAGGTGGCGAAGTGCGGTTCGCGGTCGCCGAGGGTCCGCATCAGCGAGTCGAGCCGCTCCAGCGCCTCGGCGGGCGGCAGCTCCAGCTCGGCCAGGGTGTGGATCGCGGTGCGCAGCCGCCCCATCGTCACCGCCGCCTTCACCCCGTGCCCGGCGACGTCGCCGACGACGAGCGCGACCCGCGCGCCCGGCAGCGCGATCGACTCGTACCAGTCGCCGCCGACCTCGATGAGCCGGCTGCCCGGCAGGTAGCGGTGGTGCACCTCGATCGGGGACGGCGCCGACAGCCCGGTCGGCAGCAGGCTGCGCTGCAGGGTCAGCGCGGTCGCCCGCTCCAGCGAGTACTGCCGGGCGCTCTCCACGAACACCGACGCGCGGCCGGCGAACTCCATGCCGATCTCGATGTCGTAGCGGTCGAACGGGCGGTGCGCGGCGTTGCGGACGCAGACGAAGAAGCCGAGCACGCCCGCCGCCGAGATGATCGGCAGCAGCAGCATCGAGGAGCCCTTGAGCAGGTCGGCGACCGGCGGGCGGTGCCAGACCTCGGCGAGCCGCGCCGCGCCCTCCCCGCCGAGCGCGGTGAGCTCCGGTCCGCCGGTCTCCAGGCACCGCGCGTACGGGGTGCCCGCCGGGTAGACGACGGACTCGCCGGTCGGGAAGGCCGCGTCCCAGGCGGGGTCGCCGTCGTCGAACCCGATCGCCATCCGGCGCAGCGGCGGCCCCTCCGGGCCCGCGGGCGCCTCGTCGGCGTCCAGGTGGCTCTCCAGCAGCATCAGCGCGCCGGAATTGCAGAAGTGCGGCACGAGGACGTCCATCAGCCCGCGCGCCAGAAGTTCCAGGTCGAGGGTCGAGCCGATGCGGGGTAACCCGTCGTCCAGCAGTGCCCGGCGGATGACGGCGGGGTCGACGAACCGGTCGGCGAGCGGCACCGGGACCCGGATCACCGCCAGCGCGGCGAGGCCGCCGGGCTCGCCGCCGTTCATCGGGTGCACGGTGACGACTGCGTCGAGCGTGCCGCCGGTGGAGGTCTCGACGGCGAGCATCGCGGTGCGCTCCCGCCCGTGCTTCACCGCCTCCAGCAGCGGTTCGAGCGCGCCGGGGATCACCTCGTCGAGGCAGGCGCCCAGGAGTCCGCCCGGATCCGCGGACAGAACGGCGGCGGCGTTCCGCTCGGACTGGAGTATTCTCCCCGAGGAATCCGTGCCGAGAATGAGAATTCGGGTGGACGACTCCATCGCTCGATTATGGGACATGACGGCCCCCGATGAGGCCGATACGGCACGGGAGATCGGTCCGCAATGGCGTTCTCGCGGGCGGACCCCGATATCGGCGAATGGACTCCGCGGGCCGGGCGCGGATGCGGGCGCGCGGATAGGGGCCCGTCGGGCCCGTATCCGCGCGGTCCGCTCCGCGCGCCGCCGGTCAGCCGGCCGACCGGTATTCGTCCAGGTACTCCTGCCAGGTCCGCTTGCCGGCCTTGTGGCCTGGGGCGAGGTGGTGGCCTTCCTTGAAGCCGCGCGCGGTCTTGCCGAACAGCGGGAACGGCAGCCGCACGCCGCGCCTCCCCCGCGCCTGGAGGTAGCTCCGGGCGATCTCCTCCAGCGTCAGCACCTCGGGGCCGCCCATGTCGTCGACGCGGCGGGCGGGCCCCGGCGCGAGCGCCAGCTCGGCCATCCGCTCGGCGACCTCGCCCGCGTCGATCGGCTGCACCCGCAGCCCGGTCGGCAGCGGCATGATTCCGGGGACTTTCGTGAGAGCGTCCAGCACCATCGCGGGGAGCGTGTGGAACTGGGTGGTCCGCAGGATCGTGTAGGGCAGCCCGGAATCCTCGATGAGCCGCTCCACCTGGTGCTTGACGCGGTAATAGGGGTACGGGATCTTGTCGACGCCGACGATCGAGATGTAGACCAGGTGCGGCGCCCCCTGCTTCCAGGCGGCGTCGACGAGGTTCCGGGCGGCGGTCAGGTCGTCCTTGTAGTGCCGCCAGTCGCTGGCGCAGTGCACGATCGTCTCGGCGCCGGCGAGGGCCGCGTCGAGCCCGTCGCCGGTCTTGAGATCCGCCCGATGCCAGGTCACGCCGTCCTCGCCGGTCCTGGAACGCCGGCTCAGCGCGCGCACCCGGGCGCCTTCGGCGGCGGCGAGGCCGCGGGTCAGGGGTGCGCCGAGCGTCCCGCTCGCCCCGGTCACGATGATCATTGACTCCTCCTTCGTCCACTAAGAGGGACCGGGCAGTCTCCCAGAGCGTGACAGCGCGCGGGCGGCGAATGCGAGCTTGTCCGGATTCAGCACGGCGTGCACGGCGGTGATGCGGTCCCCGGACGCCTCCAGCGCGACGACCATGGTGACCTCGCCGTCCATCCGGACGACCAGCCCCGGCGCGCCGTTGACGTCCTCGACCGACGGCTCGACCGACACCGCCGGCAGTTCCAGGGCGCGGCGGGCGAGGCCGGCGATGTACCGCGCCATCCGGACCCGCCCGGTGACCGCGTTGCGGGCCGCGGTGACCTTGCCGCCGCCGTCCGACCAGGAGACGACGTCCTCGGCCAGGACCGCTTCCAGCCCGGCCAGGTCGCCGCGGACGGCCGCGTCCAGGAACCGTTCGACCAGGTGCCGCCACCGCTCTCCCGGCGGCGCGAACCGCCGTTCGGCGGACGCGACGCGCTGCCGGGCGCGGCGGTGCAGCTGGCGGCTCGCGGTCTCGGTCACGTCCAGCACCCCGGCGATGTCCCGGTGCTTGTAGCCGAACGCCTCGCGCAGCACATAGACCGCGCGCTCGGCCGGAGTGAGCGACTCCATCAGCATGAGCAGCGCCAGGGACACCGAGTCGCGCTGCTCGGCGGTCTCCAGCGGCCCGAGCACCCGCGCGCCGAGCCCGCCGGCGCCGCCGGGCACCGGCTCGGGCAGCCACGGGCCCGTGTAGGTCTCGCGGCGGGCCCGCGCCGAGGCGAGCCGGTTCAGGCACAGGTTGGTGACGACCTTGATCAGCCAGGCGCGGGGCTCCTCGACGGCCGTCCGGTCCGTGCCGTTCCAGCGCAGGTAGGCGTCCTGCACCGCGTCCTCGGCCTCCTGCACCTCGCCGAGCATCCGGTACGCCAGGCCCGTCAGCCGGGGCCGCAGCTCCTCGAACGCCGCGAGCCCGTCCGCGTCCATGGCCTCGGGTTCCGCGGACCCGATCCCCGTCTCCATTCAGGACCTCCCGAAGACCTGCGGCGGCGGCGTCGGCGTGACGATCTCCTCGCCGTCGTGCAGCGGCGCCGCGCCGGCGCAGAACGCGGCGAGGTCGTCGCCCGCCACCATCCGCGCCCGGGCGATCCCGCCGGCCGCGCGCCGGGTCAGCTCGGCGACCGGCAGCGGCTCGCGCGACCCGGCGAGGATGAGGTTGCCGAACCGGCGCCCGCGCAGCACGCCCGGATCGCCCATCAGCAGCGCGTGCGGGAACACCGACCGGACGGTGGCGGCGACGCGGCGCGCGAACGGCAGCCGGAACCCGTCGGCGACGTTCGCCAGGTACACCCCGCGGGGCCGCAGCACCCGCGCCGCGTCCAGCACGAACTCGCGGGTCGCCAGCTCCACCGGCATCGACGCCTCGGCGAAGGCGTCCATCACGACCAGGTCGTCGGACTCGTCGGCGAGCGCGGCGACGCCGCTTCGCCCGTCGGTGATCCGGATCCGCAGGCCCGGCACGCCCTTGACGGGCAGCCGCTCGCGCACCACCCGCACCAGTTCCGCGTCCGGTTCCAGGACGATCTGCCGCGATCCCGGCCGGGTCGCGGCGATGTAGCGGGGCAGGGTGCATCCGGCGCCGCCGATGTGCACCGCGTCGAACGCCTCGTTCTCCGGGCCGAGCGCGTCGACGACGTCGCCCATCAGGCGCATGTACTCGAAGTCGAGGTAGGTGGGGTCGGACAGGTCCACGTAGGACTGCGGGACGCCGCCGACGAGCAGCATCCAGCCGCCGTCGCGGTCGGCGTCGCGCAGCAGCTCGGCCTCGCCGCCCGCGATCGTGAAGGTGTCCGGCCGCGGACCGTGCCTGCCCTTGCGCGCCATGCCCCCACCCTACGGAACCCTCCCGTGCGGGGCCGATCGGCGTCAGGCCTGCTCGGTGAGCGCCTGCTCCTCCGCGAAATGGCAGGCGCTGGGATGGGCGGAGCCCTCGCGCTCCTCCAGCGCCGGGACGTCCTGCGCACAGACGTCCTGCGCCTTCCAGCAGCGGGTGCGGAACCGGCAACCGGACGGCGGGTCCAGCGGCGACGGCGGCTCGCCCTCCAAATGGATCTGCCCCGCCCAGCCCGGCGCGTCCGGGTCGGGCACCGGGACGGCCGACAGCAGCGCCTGCGTGTACGGGTGGGTGGGGTGCTCGTAGATCTGCGTCGCCTCACCGGTCTCCACGACCCGGCCGAGGTACATGACCGCGATCCGGTCGGAGATGTGCCGGACGGCGGCGAGGTCGTGCGCGATGAACACGTACGCCAGGCCGAGCTCCCGCTGCAGGTCGGCGAGCAGGTTCATGACCTGCGCCTGGACGGAGACGTCCAGTGCGGACACCGGCTCGTCGCAGACGATGACGTCGGGGCGCAGCGCGAGGGCGCGGGCGATCCCGACGCGCTGGCGCTGGCCCCCGGAGAACTGGTGCGGGTACCGGCTGACGTGGTCGGGGTCGAGGCCGACCAGCTCCAGCAGCTCCTGGACGCGGGCGCGCCGCTCCCCCTTCGGCGCCACCTCCGGATGGATGGCGAACGGCTCCCCCACGATGTCGCCGACGGTCATCCGCGGGTTCAGCGAGGAGTACGGGTCCTGCAGCACCATCTGGATGCGGCGGCGCAGCGCCCGCAGCTCCTTGCGCGGCAGCGCGAAGACGTCCCGGCCCTCGAACCGGACGGTCCCGGCGGTCGGGCGCTCGGCCGCCAGCAGCAGCTTGGCCAGCGTCGACTTCCCGCAGCCGGACTCGCCGACGACGCCGAGGGTCTCGCCGCGGCGCAGCTCCAGGTCCACGCCGTCGACGGCCCGGACGTGCCCGACCGCGCGCCTGACCACCACGCCGCGGGTGACGGGGTAGTGCTTGACCAGGCCCTCGACCCGCAGGATCGGGTCCTCTCCCGGCCCGTCAGTCGATGGCGGCACCGTGCACCTCCTCGGCGAAATGGCAGGCGGCCTCGTGCCCGGGCGCGACGGTGACCAGCGGCGGACGTTCGGCGGCGCAGAGCGCCTCGGCGCGCGGGCAGCGCGGCTGGAACGGGCAGCCCGGCGGCAGCGCGGCGGGGTTCGGCGGCGTCCCCTTGATCGGGACGAGCGCGTCCCCGCGCCGGTCCAAGCGCGGGACGGACGCGAGCAGCCCGCGCGTGTACGGGTGGGCGGGCCGGGCGTACAGCTCCCGGGCGGGCGCCTGCTCGGCGACCGACCCGGCGTACATGACGACGATCCGGTCCGCGACGCCCGCGACGACCCCGAGGTCGTGGGTGATCAGCACCATGCCCATCCGCAGTTCGTCCTGGAGCCCGGCGAGCAGCCGCATGATCTGCGCCTGCACGGTGACGTCCAGCGCGGTGGTCGGCTCGTCGGCGATCAGCACGTCCGGCTCCAGCGCCAGCGCCATGGCGATCATGATGCGCTGGCGCATGCCGCCGGAGAACTGGTGCGGGTAGTCGCCGAGCCGCTGCGCGGCGGACGGGATCCGCACCCGCTCCATCAGCTCGACCGCCTTGTCGCGGGCCGCCCGCCGGCCGAACCCGCGGTGCACCCGGTACATCTCGCGGATCTGGTCGCCGACGGTGAACACCGGGTTCAGCGCGGTCAGCGCGTCCTGGAAGATCATCGAGATGCGGTCGCCGCGGTAGCCGCGGCGGCGCCGCTCGGACAGGCCGAGCAGCTCCTCGCCGCGCAGCCGCACCGACCCGCCGGTGATCTGCGCGGGCGGGGTGTCGAGGATGCCCATCACGGCCTGCGCCGCGACGCTCTTGCCCGACCCGGACTCGCCGAGGATCGCGACCGTCTCCCCCTCCCCGAGCGTGTAGGACAGCCCGTTCACCGCGCGGACGTCGCGTCCCCGCACGCGGAACACCACGTGCAGGTCGTCGACCTCCAGCAGCGGCGGCGGCACGGCCGGTTCCTGCGGGACGTCTTCGGTCAGCTCGGTCGTCATGCGCGCGTCACCATCTCCGGGCTCACCGCAGTTTCGGGTCGAGGGCGTCGCGGGCCGCGTCGCCGAGCATCAGGAAGCTCAGCACGGTGGCCGACAGGAACACCGCCGGAAAGATCAGCAGATGCGGGTGGTCGACGAAGGAGTCCTGCGCCAGGTTCAGCTGCAGCCCCCACGACACCTTCGGGTACTGCAGGCCGACGCCGAGGAAGTCCAGCGTCGCCTCGCCGGCGATCACGTTGCCGACGTTGAGGGTGGCGACCACGATCACCGGCGCGATCGCGTTCGGCAGGATGTGCCGGGCCATGATCCGGCGGTCGGACGCGCCGAGCAGCCGCGCGGCCTGCACGTAGTCGGCGTCCCGGACGGCGATGACCTGCGCCCGCATGATCCGGATCATCGTGGTCCAGCCGAGCAGCACCAGCACCAGCGTCATCGCGCCGACGCCGTGGCTGGGGAAGGCGACCAGGATCACGGTCGCGCCGAGCACGAACGGCAGCCCGAAGAACACGTCGGTCAGCCGCGCGATCAGCGCGTCCAGGAGCCCGCCGTAGTAGCCGGCCAGCATCCCGAACACCAGCGCGATCGCGAACGCGAACAGGGTGACCGCGACGCCGATCAGCAGCGTCGGGCGGGCGCCGTGCACCACGTGCGCGTAGTAGTCGCAGCCGGCCAGGTCGGTGCCGAACCAGTGCGCGCCGGACGGGCCGAGCTTGGCGTCGTTCGGGTCGCAGCCCTCGTTCACGCCCGTGCCCGTGAACAGCCGCGGCACCGCCGCCATCAGCGCGACGAGCAGCAGGAACGCCGACGAGGCCCAGAACACCCAGCGGCGCCGCAGGTCGCGCCACGCGTCGTCCCACAGCGACGCCCGGCCGAGCTCCCCGCCGGCGACCGCGACGGCCGCCGCGGAGGTGCCCGGCGCGCCCGCGCCCGCGCCGACACCGGCCGGCTCCGGTTCCGCGCCGGGCGGGCCGGGGTCGCCCGCGCCCGGGTCGATCGTCTTCAATGCCCCTCCGGGTCGCTCGTCACTGCTCGCGTCACTCGTACCTGATCCGCGGGTCCAGCAGCCCGTACAGCAGGTCCACGACCAGGTTGACCAGCAGGAAGATCAGCACCAGCACGGTGACCGCGCCGACCACCACCGGCCCCTCCTTCAGCTGGATGGACTGGAACACCTGCTGCCCGATCCCCGGCAGGTTGAAGATGCCCTCGGTCACGATCGCGCCGCCCATCAGGTTCCCGAAGTCGACGCCGAGGTAGGTGACGACCGGGATCAGCGAGTTGCGCAGCGCGTGCCGCCCGACGACCCGCGCCCGCGACAGGCCCTTGGCGTTGGCGGTGCGGACGTAGTCGGCGCGCAGGTTCTCGGCGAGGCTCGTCCTGGTCAGCCGGGCCACGTACGACAGGCCGAGCGAGCCGAGCACCATGCCGGGCAGCAGGTAGCTCATCGGCCAGCCCTCGTCGGTCCCGGCCGTCGGGAAGATCTGCCAGTGCAGCCCGAAAAGGATCTGCGCGGTGTAGCCGAGCACGAACACCGGCACGGCGATCAGCAGCGTGGTGCCCCCGAGCACCAGCGTGTCGGCGACCTTGCCGCGGCGCAGCCCCGCCCACACCCCGAGCGCGATGCCGATGACCAGCTCGAAGATCCAGGCGGTGAGCGCGAGCTGCGCCGTCACCGTCCAGCGCCCGCCGAGCATGTCCGCGACCTTCTGGCCGTCGTAGTTCTCCCCCAGGTTCCCGTGGACGAGACCCCACATGTACTTGCCGTACTGCACCAGCAGCGGATCGTTCAGGTTGTAGCGCTCCCGCAGCGTGTCCAGGACGTTCGCAGGAATGGGCTTGTCCCCGGCGAGCGCCTGGATCGGGTCGCCCGGCAACGCGAACACCATCGCGTAGATGAGCAGGGTGGTCCCGATGAAGACGGGGATCGCCTGGAGGAGCCGCCGCAGGACGTAGCGCCACATCGCCGGTTACTTCACCGTCACTTCGTTGACGACCAGGCCGGTGGACCACGCCGTGATGGTGACGTCGTCCACATGGCTGGAGCGGCCGCCCTGGCCCGCCCACGTCCACAGCGGGATCATCGGCATCTCGCGGATGGCGACGTCCTCGGCCTGGTTGTAGAACTGCAGCGCCTGCTGGTGGTCGGCGGAGGCGTTGGCCTTGGCGATGAGGTCGTCGAACTCCTTGCTCTTCCAGCCCATCCGGTTGGCGTACGAGGCCCACATGTTCTCGAGGTAGTTCTGGGCGCTCGGGTAGTCGGCCTCCCAGTTCTGCCGGTACGGGCCCTTCTCCTCGCGCTTGTTCAGCATCGAGAAGTAGTCGGAGGCGGGGACCTGCCGGAACTGGATGTCCTGGATGCCGAGGTTCTGCTTCAGCGAGTTCGCGACGATCTGCATCCACTGGTAGTAGGTGGGCTGCGCGTTGGAGAAGTACAGCTCCATCGTCCCCTTGAACCCGCCGGCCTTGTCGTACAGCGCCTTGGCCTTCGCCGGGTCGTAGGTGCACAGCTCGCCGCACGCGTTCGCGCGGTGCCCCTCGATGATGGACGGCAGCAGCGAGTCGGCCGGGAAGTAGTCGCCGTTGTAGACGGCTTTGTTGACGCCCTGCCGGTCGATGACCATCGAGATGGCCTTGCGCAGGTCCGGGTTCGCGAACCGCTTGTCCCACAGCGGGAAGCCGAGGTAGTCCATCGTGCCCATCTTGCGGGGCAGGAACCGGTCGCCGAGCAGCCGCTTGGCCTCGGGCACCTTCGCGGCCGGGATCGTCTGCAGCACGTCGATCTTCCCGGCGCGCAGGTCGGTGTAGGCGCTGTCGGCGCTGGAGTAGCTCTTCCAGATCACGCCCTTGTTCTTCGGCTTGCGCGGCCCGGTGTAACCGGGGAACGGGACGAGTTTGATCTGCCTGTTGCGTTCCCAGTTCCCGCTCATCATGTACGGGCCGTTGCCGATGGGATGGTTCTCGAAGGTCTTGAGGTCCTGCAGCCCGGCCTTCGGCATCGGCGCGAACGCCGGGTAGGTCAGCAGCAGCGGGAACTGGTTGAACGGCGCGGTGAGCGTCACCTTGAGGGTCGAGGGGTCCACGACCTGGAGGCCGGAGAGCTTGTCGGCCTTCGGCTTGGCCTTCTCGTCCTCGGGGTTCATCGCGTCGTACCCCTGGATGTGCGAGAAGTAGTCGTTGGCGGAGTAGGCGTTGGGCCCGTAGGCGCCGTTGTTCCAGGCGTCGGCGAAGCTCTCCGCGGTGACGGGCTCGCCGTTGTGGAACTTCTGGCCGCCGCGGACCTTGATCGTCCACACCTTCTGGTCGCTCGTGGTGATGGACTCGGCCGCCAGGTTGTAGGGCTTGCCGTCCTTGGTGAGGCCCTCCAGGTTGTCGAACAGGCCGCTGAGCACGTCGAAGGAGTAGCTGCTCGTGGTGTTGGCCGGCACCAGGTGGTCGGGCTCGGAGTGGCCGGCGGTGAACACCCCGTCGCTCTTGCCTCCGCCCCCTCCGCAGGCCGACAGGCCGAGCGAGGCCGCCAGCGCCACCGCGGCGAGCGCCGCGACCTTCCCGCGCCCGCCCCTGCGCGGACCCGCGTCCCTGAGGCTGGTCATGCTCCTCCTCGTGCTGTCCCCTCGTGCGCCGGGCCCGGACCGCCCGCCGCACTTCAGGTTGGTGGCAGCGTCGTACCGGTGCGGCGCTTTCGGTATGGCGCTGACCGAGTCGAAACCGGATCGAGACTTGTTGATCAACCGTTGACACAGGTCAGCGGCAGGGGAAAAGTAAACTTTCTTGCGAAAGGGGGCCCCAGGGGTGACTCGGCAGGCGGCGGGGACGGCGGGGACACCCGGGATGGGGACGCCCCGGAACGGGAGCGATACCGGCGGCGGGGACGCGGGTGCGGAGGCGGCGGCGATCTGCGCCGACCTCATCCGCTTCGACACCACCAACCAGGGCGAGGGCGTGGCGCGGCCGGAGCGGCCCGCCGCCGAGCACGTCGCCGCCCTGCTGGACGAAGCGGGCGTCGCGGCGGAGATCGTCGAGTCGGCGCAGGGGCGCGCCAGCGTGCTCGCCCGGATCCCCGGCACCGACCCGTCGCACCCGGCGTTCCTGATCCACGGGCACCTCGACGTGGTCCCCGCCGACGCGGCGGACTGGACCGTCCCGCCGTTCTCCGGCGAGGTGCGCGACGGATGCGTGTGGGGGCGCGGCGCCGTCGACATGAAGGGCAGCCTCGCGATGACGCTCGCGACCGTCCGGGCGCGGCTGCGCGCGGGCCGGCGCACGCGGGGCGACCTGGTGCTGGCCTTCCTCGCCGACGAGGAGTGCACCGGCGAGTACGGCTCCCGGTACGTGGCACGCGAGCACCGCGAGTACTTCACGGGCTGCACCGAGGCGATCAGCGAGTCGGGCGGGTTCAGCGTGGACGCCGGCGGCGCCCGCGTCTACCCGATCGCCACCGGCGAGCGCGGCACCGCCTGGATGCGGCTGACGGCGCGCGGCACCGCCGGGCACGGCTCCAAGCCCGCGCCCGACAACGCCGTCGCGGAGATCGCGCACGCGGTGTCGCGGATCGCGTCCCACGAGTGGCCGGTGCGGCTCACGCCCGGCGTGCGGGCACTGCTGGACGGCCTGGCCGACGCCCTCGGCACCACCATCGACCACGACCGTCTCGACGAGGAGGCGGTGCGGCTCGGGCGGACCGGGCACCTGTTCGCCGGGACGATCCGCAACTCGGCGAACCCGACGCGCCTGGAGGCCGGTTACAAGGTGAACGTGGTGCCGGGCGTCGCGACCGCGCAGGTGGACGGCCGCTACCTGCCCGGCACCGGCGAGGAGTTCCTCGCCACCATCGACCGGCTGCTCGGCCCCAAGGTCATGCGGGAGTTCATCAACCACGAGGAGGCCCCCGCGGCGGACCCGGCGGGCGCGACGTTCGCCGCGCTCGCCGGGTCGCTGCGCGCCGAGGACCCGCTCGCCCGGCCCGTCCCGTACGTGATGGCGGGCGGCACCGACGCCAAGTCGTTCAACCGGATCGGGATCACGAGCTTCGGGTTCGCGCCGCTGCTGCTCGGGCCGGAGCTGGACTACTTCGGCATGTTCCACGGTGTGGACGAGCGGGTCCCGGTGGACGGCCTGGCGTTCGGCACCCGCGTCCTCGACCGCTTCCTCGACACGCGCTGATTCCTGGACACGCGCCGGGTCACTGCGACTTCTGGTAGCTGCGGAAAGAGAAGATCGCGAGCGCGACGGCGAGGACGGTCAGGACCAGCAACCATCCACTGTGCAGGGCCGCCGACCCCCAGTCCGGGTCGTCGGCCATCGCGGCGCGTCCGGCGTCCAGCGCCCAGCTCACCGGGTTGAACGCCGCCACGTGCCGGATCCAGGCCGGCATCAGGTCCTTCGCCATGAACGCCGACGACAGGAACGTCAGCGGGAGCAGCAGCATCACGTTCAGGCCGATGATGGTGTTGCGGTCGCGCAGCAGCAGGGCGAGCGTGTTCGACAGCGCCGCGAGCACGACGCCGACCAGCACCGACGCGGCGACCAGCACGCCGAGCCCGCCGACGCCGCCGGGGTAGCGCGCGCCCGCCGCCCAGCCCAGCGCGATGATCACGACGGACTGGAACGCCGTGGTGAGCGCCTGCTCGACCACCCCCGCGTTCGCGATCGCGCTGCGCCGCACCGGCGTCACCAGGAACCGGTTCAGCGTCCCGCGCTCGATCTCGTCCATCGTGGCCATCCCGGCGAACGAGTTCAGCGACACCGCGTTCATGACCACGACGCCGGGGACGAGGTAGTCGAGGTAGGACGGCGCGCCGAAGCCGGGCAGCTCGACGACCCGCTTGAACAGCCCGCCGAACAGGAAGAGCCAGATCATCGGCTGGACGAGCGTCATGACCAGGACGGCCGGGTTGCGGGCGAGCGCCGCCAGGCGGCGCTGCGTCATCCACCAGGTGCCGGTGAGGAGACCGCTCATCGCGCGCCTCCCTGCGCCGCCGGCTCGGGCGCCGCGTCCCGGCCGCCGTCGGCCTGCGCGCCGTCGGCCTGCGCGCCGTCGGCCTGCGCGAACCGGCGTCCGGCATAGCGCAGGTAGACGTCGTCCAGCGACGGCCGCGCCACCGTCGCCGCCGACGACGGCACGCCCGCCTGGTCGAGCGCGGCC
>NZ_BAAAMR010000157.1:0-17076 GCF_039529375.1 Actinomadura napierensis | reverse complement strand
GGGGCCAGCAGCCCGGCCGCCGCGGCGCCCGCGACCAGCGCGGGGCCCTCCAGCAGCGTGACCGGCTCGCCGCGGTGGTTGGTGCGGTCCCACACCTCCTCGCCCGGCAGGCCGTTGAGGCCCGGCGGACGCCGCGTCAGCGCGACGTACGCGGCGAGCGCCGCGGCGGCGCCGAGGCCGGCCCCGGCCAGCAGCGGCGCGCCCCTCGCCGAACCCGAGGCGATGCGTCGGTTCATCAGGTCACCCGCTCTTCCCCGCCTGGGGCGCGGGCGAGGGCAGGTAGCCGCTCGCGCCGGCGCCCGTCCCGTACTGCCCGGACTTGCCGTTCAGCTCGTTCTGCAGCGCCAGGATCGTCACGACCTGCCCGGACGAGGTGTCCACCGCGTCGACGGCGGAGACCGAGTCGCCGGCGTCGGAGTCACGCAGCGCCGCGATCAGCCCGCCCTCCTGCGCGGAGGTCAGCGGGCCACCGACGACGGTACCGCGACCGGCGCCGTCGAGTGCGGAGGCCAGCGAGATCAGTGCCTTGTTGTCCTGGGCGCCGCCGTCGTAGCCGTACGGGTTGGCCGGCGCGACCATGACGGCGAGGGTGGCGTGCTGGCCGGGCTTGCCGCTGGTGGTGATGTAGCCCGCCTGCTTGAAGCCGCTGAGCACCGCACCGCCGGCGGCGTCCTCGCGGCCGGCCTTGGCCGGGTCCTTCGTGAGCAGCGCGTCGGCCAGCACCGCGCCCGCCTTGTCGTAGGGGGTCGCGTCCGACGGGAACGTCACCCCGTCGCTCTTCAGCTGGGTGGCCAGCTCGTCCAGCGTGCTCTGCTGGTCGTCGTCCAGCAGCTTGTTCTGGATCGTGACCCGGCCGGTGACGGCGGCGCCCGCGTCCTTGGCCAGCTCGCTGACCTGGTCGATGCCGTCGTTGCCGGCGCCCGGCGTCTCGATCATGAGGACGGACTGGCCCTTGAGCCGGTCCGCCACGATCTGCGGCGACAGCGCGTGGCCGAACTGCTCCTCCCCCTTCAGCTGGGTCTGCAGCCGACGCTGGGCGACCCGGGCCTCCTGGGCGCTCTTGGCCGCCGAGCTGGCCTGCTTGCGCAGCGTGTCGCCGACGGAGTTCGACAGGGTGGTGGAGCCCAGCACGATGCCGAGCGCCAACGCGAGGAAGATCGCGACGATGGAGACGAGGTGATAGCGGAAATCGATCACGTGAAGAGTCCGGTCAGCCAGAAGACGAAGGCGTGCCAGCGGTCGGCCAGCAGGGGACTGATGACGTCCCCCGCCGGGGACATGGCGACGGCGGTGACGATGGCGACGAACGCGCCGAGGACGAGGAACAGCAGCGACCAGGTGGAGATCCGGCTGCGGTACAACCGGGAGACGCCCTTGGCGTCGACGAGCTTGCTGCCCACCCGCAGCCGGGTGAGGAACGTGCTGGCCATGCCGGCGCGGCCCTTGTCGAGGAACTCCACCATGTTGGCGTGCGTGCCGACGGCGACGATCAGGGTCGCGCCCTTGTCGTCGGCGAGCAGCATCGCGATGTCCTCGCTGGTGGCGGTGGCGGGGAACACCACCGCCTCCTGGCCGAGCTCGTGCACCCGCTTCAGGCCGGGCGCCCGGCCGTCCCGGTAGGCGTGCACGACGATCTCCGCGCCGCAGGTCAGCGCGTCGTCGGAGACCGAGTCCATGTCGCCGACGATCATGTCGGGGCGGTAGCCGGCCTCCAGCAGCGCGTCCGCGCCGCCGTCCACCCCGATCAGGATGGGACGGTACTCGCGGATGTAGGGCCGCAGGGTCGCGATGTCCTCGCGGTAGTGGTAGCCGCGGACGACGATCAGCGCGTGCCGGCCGTTGATCTTCGTGGCCACGTCGGGCACGCCGACGCCGTCGATGAGCAGGTCGCGCTCGCGCTTGACGTACTCCATCGTGTTGGCGACGAACGCCTCGAGCTGGCTGGCCAGGCCCGCCTTGGCCTCGGTGAGCGCCGTCTCGACGGTCTCGGCGGTCTGCTCGGTGCCCTTGGCGACGACGTCCTCGCCGAGGTGGACCGACGGGCCCTCGACCCGGACCTGGTCGCCCTCGTGCAGCTTGCCGAAGATCTCCGGGCCGACGTCGTCGACGAGCGGGACGCCGGCGTCCACCAGGATCTGCGGGCCGAGGTTCGGGTACCGCCCGGAGATGCTCGGCGCGACGTTCACCACGGCGCCGACCTGGCACGCCACCAGCGCCTCGGCGCTGACCCGGTCGAGGTCGACATGGTCGATCACGGCGACCTCGCCGGGCTGCAGCCGCTTGGTCAGGTCCTTGGTGCGGCGGTCCAGCCGGACGGTCGCGCTGACCCCCGGCCGGCCGTCGTCCCGGCCGCGGCCGAGCGCCAGCACGCGGCGCGGCAGCGTCAGCCGCTGCGTCAGCCGGGCGCGCCGCTCGGTGGTGGGAGCCGGTTCGTTCATCGCCTGCCATCCTGCCAGAGCACGGGAGTAAAGAGCCGCAGGGACGATCGACGGGGCGTGTCCGCACCGTCGCCCACCGTGTTCACTTGTCCGTTCCCCCTGTTCGCGGACGCGTCTAGCGTTCCTCGGCGGCCATGGCCAGCAGTTCCTCGGCGTGCGCGCGGCCGAGCTCGGAGTCCTCCAGCCCGGCGAGCATCCGGGACAGCTCCCTGATCCGGCCCTCCCGGTCCAGCGCGGTGACGCCGCTGCGGGTCACGGTGCCGTCGTCGGACTTCTCCACCAGCAGGTGCTGGTCGGCGAACGCGGCGACCTGCGGCAGGTGCGTGACGACGATCACCTGCGCGTTGCGGGCCAGCCGCGCCAGCCGGCGGCCGATCTCCACCGCCGCCTTGCCGCCGACGCCCGCGTCGACCTCGTCGAACACGAACGTGGGGACGGGGTCGGCGCCCGCGAACACCACCTCGATCGCCAGCATCACCCGGGACAGCTCGCCGCCCGAGGCGCCCTTGTGCAGCGGCAGCGGCGGCGCGCCGGGGTGCGGGGCGAGCCGCACCTCGACCTCGTCGACGCCGTGCGGGCCGTAGTCGCCGGTCGGCGCGACCGTCACCACGACCCGGGCGTGCGGCATGGCCAGCGCGGTCAGCTCCGCGGTGACGGCCTCGGAGAACCGCTCGGCGGCGCGGGTGCGGACCGCGCTCAGCTCCGTCGCCTCGGCGGCGAGCCGCTCGGCCAGCTCGGCGTGCTCGGCGCGCAGTTCCTCGATGCGGCCGTCGTCGCCGTCCAGCTCGGTGAGCCGCGCCGCCGACCGGCGCGCCCACTCCAGCACCTCCGCGGCCGTCCCCTCCTCGCCGCCGTACTTGCGGATCAGGGAGGTCAGCTCGGCGCGCCGCTCCTGGACGACCGCGAGCCGCGCCGGGTCGGCGTCCACGGACTCGGCGTAGGACGCCAGGTCGGTGCCGACGTCGGAGACGAGGTAGCCGGCCTCGGCGAGCCGGTCGGCGAGCCCCGCGAGCTCCGGGTCGTGCTCGCGGACGGCCTCCAGCGCGTTGCGGGCCCGGCCCAGCAGGCTCGTCACGTTCGCGGCCTCCAGCGCGTCGGCGGCGTCGCCGAGAAGCGCCTCGTGCGCGGCGTCGGCGGCGGCGCGCAGCGCGTCGGCGTGCCCGAGCCGCTCCTCCTCGGCGGCGAGGTCGGCCTCCTCGCCGTCCTTGGGGTCGATCTTCTCGATCTCCTCCAGGCCGAAGCGGAGCACGTCCGCCTCCTGCGCCCGCTCCCGCGACCGCGTGGTCAGCTCCTCCAGCAGCGCGCTGACCTGCCGGTGCCGCTGGTAGGCCTTGGTGTAGGCGCGCATCGGCTTGGTGAGCGCGGCGCCCGCGTACCGGTCCAGCGCGCCCCGCTGCCGCCCGGACTGCAGCAGCCGCTGCTGGTCGGACTGCCCGTGCACGGCGACCAGGTCGTCGGCGAGGTTGATCAGCACGCTCACCGGGACGGAGCGGCCGCCGAGGAACGCCCGCGAGCGCCCCTCCGCCGACACCGACCGGGTCACGATCAGCGCGCCCTCGTCCAGCTCGCCGCCGGACTCCTCGACGCGCTCGACGACCCGGCCGCCCGGGTCGACCACGATCCGGCCCTCCACGGTGGCGCGGCCCGCACCCGGGCGGACCCGCTGCGGGTCGGCGCGGCCGCCGAACAGCAGCCCCAGGCTGGTCACCACCATGGTCTTGCCGGCCCCGGTCTCACCGGTCACCACGTTGAACCCCGGCGACAGATCGAGCACGGCCTCGTCGATCACACCGAGGCCCTGGATCCGCACCTCATCGACCATCGGACGCACCAGCGTCACAACCCTCCGCAAACAGATCCCCGATCAGCGCCTGTGGAGATTATCCCCTCTACCCGCCCGATGCTCCTCCGCCGGTGTCGGCGGGATCGCCCGCCCGCGGCGCGGTCCCGGTGCCGCCTCCGATGGTCTCGACCCCGGTGACCTGCGGCGCCTCCTCGGCCGGGGACGGCGTCGCGGGCTGCCGGACCCGGCCGCGCCAGCCCGTCACCGGAAGCCCGAACTTGGTGACGAGCCGGTCGGTGAACGGGGTGAGGTGCAGCCGGGCCAGCCGCACCGGCTCGGCGCCGCGGCGCACCTCGACCCGCGCGCCGGGCGGCAGGTCGAGCGTCCGCTGCCCGTCGCACCACAGCACCGCGCGCGGCGTGTCCGCGAGCACCTCCACGGCCACCAGCGAGCGCGGCGACACCACCAGCGGGCGGGCGAACAGCGAGTGCGCGCTGATCGGCACCACCAGCATCGCCTCGACCTCCGGCCACACGACCGGCCCGCCGGCGGAGAACGCGTAGGCCGTCGACCCGGTCGGCGTGGCGCACACGACGCCGTCGCAGCCCCAGTTCGACAGCGGCCGCCCGTCGATCTCGGCGACCACCTCCAGCATCCGCTCCCGCTCGGCCTTCTCGATGCTGGCCTCGTTCAACGCCCACGTCGTTCCCATCAGGGTGCCGTTGCGGCGGACGGTGACGTCGACCGTCATCCGCTCCTCGACGTCGTAGCGGCGGGTCACCACCCGGTCGACGGTGGCCGCGAGGTCGTCCCGCTCGGCCTCGGCGAGGAACCCGACGTGCCCGAGGTTCACCCCGAGCAGCGCCGTCCCGGACGCGCGGGTGAGGTCGGCGGCGCGCAGCAGCGTCCCGTCGCCGCCGAGCACCATCACCACCTCGGCGCCCTCGGCGGCGGCCGCGGTGCTCGGCATCACGTCGACGCCGGCGCAGCCGATGTCCTCGGCCTCGCGGTCCAGCACCCGGACGCAGATCCCGGCCGCGCTGAGCCGCTCGATGACCAGCTGGGCGCTGCGGACCGCCTCCGGCCGCCCGGTGTGCGCCACGACCAGCACCGACCTCTTGCTCATACCCTCGCCCCACTCCCCGGCCCGACCCGGCGGACCGACGTCCTCTCGACGAACGCCCGGTGCGCGGACGTTCCCGGAGCGCACGGCTTCTTCCGGGCGGCCGTGTTCCCGGACGCCCTCTGTACGGCCGCGCCCGCCCGCGCGATCACTGCGGGCCCTCCGCGATCGCCTTCTCCAGGTCGGCGTCGTCCAGCGGCGGCGCGCCGGCGCGCAACCACAGGAAGTACTCCACGTTCCCCGACGGCCCGGGCAGCGGGCTCGCGGTCACGCCGCGCACTCCGAGCCCGATCGCCGCGGCGTGCCCGGCGACCCCGCGGACCGCCTCGGCGCGCAGCTCCGGCTCGCGGACGACGCCGCCGGCGCCGACCCTGTCCTTGCCGACCTCGAACTGCG
Organism: Actinomadura napierensis; assembly: GCF_039529375.1. Lineage (NCBI taxonomy): Bacteria > Bacillati > Actinomycetota > Actinomycetes > Streptosporangiales > Thermomonosporaceae > Actinomadura > Actinomadura napierensis. The sequence continues at coordinate 11,336 of NZ_BAAAMR010000157.1, read as the reverse complement.
GCTTCACCATGAGCGCGTAGTCGGCGTTGGGGGCCGCGCACCTCTGGATGGGGCCGAGGACCAGCTTCAGCGAGATGAACGACAGGTCGCCCACCACCAGCTCCGGCCGGGCGCCGCCGAGCATGCCGGGCTCCAGGTCGCGGATGTTGACCCGCTCCATCACCGTCACCCGCTCGTCCGTCCGCAGCGACCATGCGATCTGCCCGTACCCGACGTCGACCGCGTACACGTGCGCGGCGCCCGCGCGCAGCAGCACGTCGGTGAACCCTCCGGTCGAGGCGCCCGCGTCCAGGCACACGCGGCCCTTCGCCTCCAGGCCCTCGAACGCCTTCAGCGCGCCGGCGAGCTTGTGCCCGCCGCGCGAGACGTACTCCGGGCCGGCCTCGGCCTCGTCGACGACGATCGCCGCGCCCGTCTCCACCTGCGTGGCCGGCTTGGCGGCCCGCTGCCCGCCGACCCGGACGCGCCCGTCGGCGATCAGCTGGCTCGCGTGCTCGCGCGACCGGGCCAGCTTGCGCCGCACCAGCTCGGCGTCCAGCCGCCGCCTCATCGCCCCGCCCCCAAGGGCAGGCGCGGCCCACCGCCGGCGCCGGCCGGGCAGCGCGGCGTGCTCTCTCGCAGGGGGCTTCTCGGTAGTGGGCTCACGGGCGGGGGCGCAGGCTGTCGGGGAAGACGGGGCGGCGCGGCGCCGGCGGCCCGGGCGGGCCGGAGGGGCCGGACGGGCCGTCCGTGCGTTCGGCCCCGGCCAGCAGGTCCTGCAGCCGCTGGTGGACGTCCTCGAAGATCTCCACATGCTCGGGGACGGGCCGTCCGGCCAGCTCGCCGAGGCGTGCGACGACCTCGTCCACCCGCGGGTCGCCGGTGGGCTCGGGCGGCGGCGCGGACGGGAGATCCGGCCGCTCGCCGGGACGGGCGCCGACCAACGGGACGGGCGCCGGGACCGACGCCGGGACCGACGCCGGGACCGACGCCGGATCCGGCGTCGCCGCGGGCTCGTCGGACATCACGTGTACCTCCCTGGACTCCCCTGGGCGGGCGGCGAGTCGCCGCACCCCCACCGCGAACGCTACCGTCCCAGGACGACATCCTTGCCGACCGAACGGGGAACTGCCTGACCATGGCGAACGAGGACGACTGCCGGACGGCGCTCGACCGCATCGCGGCGCGGCTGGCGGAGGTGGACGCCGACCGGCTCGCCGAGCACGTCGTCGAGCGCACGATCAGCTGCCACATCCCCGACCTCGGGGTGGCCTACCGCACCCGGCTGCACGTGGGCGGGCTGGACCCGTTCGAGCCCGCCGCCGACCCCGCCGCCGCGCAGGTCCGCCTCACCGTGGACAGCGACGACCTCGTCGCCCTGGCGCACGACGAGCTGAACCCGGCCACGGCATGGGCGGCCGGCCGCCTCCGGGTCGAGGCGAGCATCTTCGACCTGCTGCGGCTGCGCCGGCTGCTGTGAGCAGCCGCGCGGAAGGCGTCGCCCGTCAGCGCAGGCGGGGCAGCCCCAGGGCGTCCAGGGCGCCGCTGAGCGCCTCCGCCGCCGGCGGGGCCGCGTCCTCCCAGACGGCGGACGCCAGGGCGCGCAGGCCGTCGTAGGGCTCGCCGCCGCCGGTGATCTCGAACCGGTCGCCGTCGCGGCGCACCGTCCAGCCGCCGCAGGAGTACCGGCCGCCGTCCCGCGCCACCTCGGGATGCGGGACGAGCAGGCCGTTCAGGTCGTGCGCCAGGTAGGTGGGGCGGTGGTTCGCGGGCGCGGTGAGGGCCTGCAGGTGGTCGGTCACCCCGGTGAAGACGAGCAGGCTGTCGGCGCCGCCGTTGTGGGCGCCCTCGATGTCGGTGTCGAGCCGGTCGCCGACGACCAGGGGCCGCTCCGCCCCCGTCCGCATGATCGACTCCCGGTGCAGCGGCCGCTCGGGCTTGCCCGTGACGATCGGCTCGACGCCGGTGGACGAGCTGATCACGCGCAGCAGCGCGCCGTTGCCGGGATGCAGCGGCCCGCCGCCGCCCGGGATCGTCAGGTCGCGGTTGGAGCCGACGAAGAGGGCGCCCATGGCGACCGCCTGCGCGCCCTCCGACAGCTCCCCGTACGACAGCCGGGGGTCGTAGCCCTGCACCACGGCGGCGGGACGCCCGGACGCGACCGACACCGGGCGCAGGCCCCGCGCGTACAGGGCGTGCCGCAGCCCCATCCCGCCGACCACCAGCACCTCTGACCCGGCGGGCAGCCGCTCGGCCAGCAGCCGCGCGGCGGCCTGCGCGGAGGTCACCACGTCGACGGCCCGCGCGGGCACGCCGACGTCGTTGAGGAGCGCGGCCACCGCCGACGGCGTCCGCGACGCGTTGTTGGTCACGAACGCCAGCCGCTGCCCCGCCGCGCGGGCCTTGGCGAGCGATTCGGCCGCCGCGGGGACGGGCCGCCGCCCGGTGTACACGACGCCGTCGAGGTCCAGCAGGGCGACGTCGTACGCCTCGCTCAGGGGACGGTCACTGCCCTTCATCGCACGCTCCTCGAAATCGGGGGGCACAGCCTCATCGGGGGCAAAGCCTTTCGGGGGGCCGAACGGGGGCGGGTCACCTGCGGAACGCGAGGGTCGCTCGGGCGTGCCGCAACGCCCGCGCGTAGTCCTGGTTCTCCGGACGCATGGCCGCCGCGAGCGCGAGATGCTCGACCGCGCCCTCGAAGTCGCCCATCCGGCTGAGCGACAACCCTAACCCGAAGCGCGCGTAGTCCTCCGCGGGCTCCTCCTCGACGATGCTCTGGAAGCTCTCGGCCGCCGCGCCGAACTGCCGCGCCCCGAACTGCGCCCGGGCGAGCGCCTCCCGGATGCTGTGCGAGCCCGGCTCGGCCTCCGCCGCCCGCGCCAGCAACTGCAGGGCGGCCGCCGCGCTGCCGGAGCGGAGCAGCTCCAGCCCCCGCGTGTACCACTCGTACACTCCGCCGCCCGGGGCGGCGGGATGCTCGCCCGGTTCGTCGCCCTGGGAATCGTCCGGACGTCCCGGTCCTTCAACACTCATGTGGACCTCCCAATGGACCTCGATCGCCACGACGGTACCCGCCCGGCGCGCGGGGGCCCGTCGCTGATTACCATGCCCACAGTGGACGACGACCTCCCCTCCGGGCTCGGACCGGAACAGTTCAGCGCCCGGATCTTCGGGTCCGCGGGGCCCGCGACCGGCGGCGGGCTGGAGCTGGCGCCGTTCCGGGGCGTCCGCTTCGTCCCCGAGGTGGCGGGCGATCTGGCCGCGGTCACCACGCCGCCCTACGACCTGGTGGACGACGCGGAGGTCGGCCGGCTGCTGTCGGGCGGGGGGCACAACATCGTCCGGCTGAACATGCCGCGCGCCGCCGGGGAGAGCTACCGGGAGGCGGGCGAGACGCTGCGCCGCTGGCTCGCCGAGGGGGTGCTCACGACCGACCGCGAGCCGGCCCTGTACGTCTACGAGGCGGCCAAGGACGGCACCGTCCTGCAGCGGGGCCTGATCGGCGCGCTCGGGCTGCGCGCGGAGGCCGACCGGGTCGTGCTGCCGCACGAGAACGTGTTCCCCGGCCCGGTCCGCGACCGGCTCGCGCTGATGGCGGCGGCCCGCGCCAACCTCGAACCGATCTTCCTGGTGTATGAGGGCGGCGGCGACGCGGCCAGGATCGTCGACGGCGCGGTGCGGGAGGCGCCGCTGCTGGGCTTCCACGCCGACGACGGCCTCACGCACCGGCTGTGGCGCGTCACCGACCCCGCCCTGCACTCGCGCATTGCCGCCGACCTGCTGGGCAAGCAGGCGCTGATCGCCGACGGCCATCACCGCTACGCCACCTACCGCGCGCTGCAGGCGCGCCACCACGCCGCCGGGGACGGCCCGGGTCCGTGGGACCGGGGGATGGCGCTGCTCGTCGACTCCACGCGCTTCCCGCCGCATCTCGGCGCGATCCACCGCGTCCTGCCGGGCCTGGCTCCGACCGCCGCCGTCGAGCGCGCGCGGAAGGCGTTTACCGTCACCGCCTTCGAGGACGAGAGCCGGGCCGTGCGGGCGCTGGGTGACGCGCGGGGCCCGGCGTTCCTGCTGGGAGGCGGCGAAGGCCTGCATCTGCTCACCGAGCCCGACCCCGCCGCGCTCGCCCGCGTGATGCCGTCCGGGCACTCGCCGCGCTGGCGCGGCCTGGACACCGCGATCCTCGACCATCTCCTCATCGCGAGCCTGTGGGACGTCCCCGAGAACGAGAACGCCATCGAGGTCGTGCACGACGACCCGTCCGCCGCGCTCGACCGGGCCCGCCGCGCGGGCGGCACCGCCGTCGTGCTCAACCCGCTGAAGGTCGAGGACGTCCTGGCCGTCGCCAACGGCGGCGAGCGGGTGCCGCGCAAGTCCACCTCGTTCGGCCCGAAGCCCCGCACGGGCCTCGTGCTGCGCCTCCTCGACCCCGAAAGCGAGCGATGACCGGCCGACGCCCGATCGACAAGATCGCCTGGATCCTGCTGGACGAGGGCCGCGTCCTCAGCACGCGCTCGCGCGGCAAGGACGTCCACTACCTGCCCGGCGGCAAGCGCGAGCCCGGCGAGTCCGACGCGCAGACCCTCGCCCGCGAGATCAAGGAGGAGCTGACCGTCGACGTCCTGCCGGACACGGTCGCCCACCTCGGCACCTGGGAGGCGCAGGCGCACGGGCACGCGAGCGGCGTCACCGTCCGGATGACCTGCTACACCGCCGAGTACACCGGCACTCTGGCGGCCAGCAGCGAGATCGAGGAGGTCGTCTGGCTCGGGTACGCCGACCGCGACCGGGTGTCGCCCGTCGACCAGCTGATCTTCGACGACCTGCACGCCGCCGGCCGCCTGCGCTGACCCGTCCCCGCCGCCCCGGCTGGCCGGGCCGGGCCGCCGGGGGCGATGATCTGCCCATGGACTCCTCCAACATCACGCCGCTCGGCGGAGACGTCTACGAGATCGACACCATGCTGGCGGGGCACTCGGGCATCACCGCCGCGTACCTGATCCGCTCCGACCGGCCGTGCCTGATCGAACCGGGCACCGCCGGCTCGGCGCCCGTCGTGCGGCGGGCGCTGACCGAACTCGGCGTCGGCGCGGACGACCTCGCGAGCGTGGTGGTCACCCATATCCACCTGGACCACGCGGGCGGCGTGGGCGACATCGCCGGCTTGTACCCGCAGGCCGAGATCGTCGTGCACGAGAAGGGCGCCCGGCACCTCGCCGACCCGTCCCGCCTCATGCGCAGCGCCCGCATGGTGTGGGGCGACGCCCTCGACACCCTGTTCGGCGAGCTGAAGCCGACCGACGCCGCGCGCATCCGCGCCGTCGAGGACACCGGCGTCATCGACCTCGGCTGCGGCCGCCGGCTGGAGTCGCACTACTCCCCCGGCCACGCCAAGCACCACGTCGGCCTGGTCGACTCCGGCACCGGCGACCTGTACGTGGGCGACGCCGCCGGCATCTACATCCCCGAGACCGCCGACGTCCGGCCCGCCACCCCGCCGCCCGACTTCGACCTCGACACGGCGCTGGCGTCGCTCGGCAAGTTCCGCGACCTCGGGCCGCAGCGGCTGCTGTTCGCGCACTACGGCCCCGTGACCGAGGTCGACGCCACGCTGGAACGCTCCGCGGAGGAGCTGCGCGTGTGGGTCGACGCCGTCCGCGCCGCCAAGGACCAGGGCCTCGAACTCGACCACGCGGTCGCGATGGTGGTGGAGCGCACCAAGGACCGCTACGCCATCAACAACGCCGACATCGACCCCGAACTCGCCGCCAAGTACGACGTGCTGAACAGCCCCGCCAACAACGTCGCAGGCATCATGCACGCCTTGGACCGCCACGCGTGACGGTAAGTGGCGCGTGATCTTCTTCTCGCCCAAGGACTTCACGTTCATCCGTCGAGCGCGCGCTGGTCAGGCTGGAGCAGTCCCCGGTGCCGAGGGGGCGGCTTCGGCGTGCGGAGCGTCCGCGGCCTGCTCGACGAGCGAGGCGACGTAGGCGGCGACCGAGCGGCCGGCTGCTGCGAACGGGTCCGTCGACCGCAGGCCGCGCGCGAGGATGAACGCGCCTTCGAGCGCGGTCAGCAGCGCGTACATGGCGCTGCGCGCGGCAGGCTCGGGCAGCCCGCGCCCGGCCAGATAGCGGGTGCCCTCCTCGACCCAGCCGCCCATCACCTCGCCGGCCACCTCCCGCAGGAGCGGCTCGGTGTCGGCGACCTCGCCCGTCACGGTGCCGACAGGACACATGTTCGCCCAGCCGGTGTCGCGCATGTCGTCGGCCGCGGCGGCGAAGGCCGCCTCGATACCGGTCACGAGGTCGTCATGGGGGTCGAGGAGCAGCGGCAGCAACTGGATGTAGGCGGCGCCGGAACTGCGCAGCGCCGCCGCCGCGACGTCCCGCTTGCCGCCCTTGAAGTGGTGGTAGATGGATCCGGTGGGCGCGTCCGCCGCGCGGGCGAGCTGGTTGACGCCCGTCGCCGCGTACCCCTGCTTCCGCAGCAGCTCCGCCATCGCCAGCGTGATCCGCTCTTCGGTGCGCATGCCCGCCATGATAGAACGGTCTCTCTAGAGAGGTCGTTCTAGCGGGAGGTCCGGATGAAGCACGTCCAGGTGCCCGGCGGGATCATCGAGTACGAGGAGACGGGCTCCGGGCCTCCGGTCGTGCTGCTGCACGGCCTGCTGATGGACCACACCCTCTGGGACCGCGTCCTGCCTCTCCTGCCGGAGGGCTTCACCTACCTGCGGCCCGTCCTGCCGCTCGGCGCGCATCGCCGGCCGATGAACCCGGGCACGGACCTGTCCCTGCGCGGGCAGGTCCGCATCGTCGCCGGCTTCCTCGACGCCCTCGCCCTGGACGGCGTCACGCTCGTCCACTCCGACTGGGGCGGGGCCCTGTTCCTCACCGCCCACGGGCTGGACCGGCGGGTGTCCCGGCTGGTGATCCTGCCGTGCGAGGCGTTCGGCAACTTCCCGCCCGGCCTGCCCGGCAGGATGGTCTCCATCGCCGCCCGGACGCCCGGCGGGCTCCGGCTCGCCGCCCGCCAGCTGCGCATCGGCTGGCTGCGGCGGCTCCCTCTTCTGTTCGGGCGGATGGCCCGGCGGCCGCTGCCGGACCACCTCGTCCGGCGCTGGACGGAGCCGCTGCTGCGGAACGCCGGTGTTCACCGCGACTTGGTCGCCTACTGTCGCAGCCGGTTCGTCGAGTCTGAGCTCGTCCGGGACACCGAGGCGCTGCGCGGGTTCACCGGCCCGGCCCTCGTCCTGTGGTCGCCCGACAACCAGGTGATGCCGCCCGAGCACGGCCGCCGCCTGGCCGACCTGCTGCCCGCCGGCCGGTACGCCGAGATTCCCGGCGCCTACGTGCTGTCGATGCTCGACGAGCCGGAGGCCGTGGCGCGCGAGATCGGCGAGTTCCTCACCCGGTAACGCGGGCCTCTCTGCCGGCGCCCTGCGGTCGGGTCACGGCTTGCGCGCGACGCCGCCCCACATGCCGGTCGTGGCGGTCGGGAGCGCGTCCGGGTCCGGACGCCAGTCCTGGAGCGGCACGACGCCCGGGTCGAGAAGGTCGAGTCCCGAGAAGAACGCGCTGCCCCCCTCACGGGTGCGGAAGGTGACCCGGAAGCCCATCGCCTTGGTGAGGGCGTCCTCCGCGGCCGCCATCTGCTCGGGCAGCTGGTCGATGCCGGGATGGGTGATGGCGAGGAAGCTGCCGGGCGCCAGGGCGTCCAGGAGCGTGCGGACGATGCCGCGCGGGTCCTCGTCGTCCGGGACGCAGTGCAATACCGCGATCAGCAGCAGCCCGACGGGGCGGCCGAAGTCGAGCAGGCGCGCGGCCTCCTCCAGGATCCGGCCGATGTCGCGCAGGTCGGCGTCCACGAACGACGTGGGCGCGGTGACACCGGCCAGCAGGGCCCGCGCGTGGGTGAGCACGATCGGGTCGTTGTCGACGTAGACGACCCGGCTCTCGGGATCGGCGTCCTGCGCCACCATGTGCGTGTTGTTCGCGGTGGGGATGCCCGTGCCGATGTCGAGGAACTGGGTGACGCCTTCCCCGACCATGTGCCGGACGGCCCGGCTCAGAAAGGCCCGGTTCGCGGTGACGCCCGGCTTGATCGTCGGCGTCGTGAGCATCACCTGCTCCGCGGCCGCCCAGTCGGAGGCGAAGTTGTCCTTGCCGCCGAGCCAATAGTCGTAGATCCGCGCGATGTGCGGGGTCGCGACGTCGATCCCCTGGGGCGCGATCTCTTCCTCGCCGGTCATGCGGCAGAGCCTAACCGCGCACCCCGGAGGAAGATCGTTTTTCCGGCATTTCGGCCGGTTCCGGCTACAAGCACCCGCGCGTTGGGTTTCCGAACGGACTACGCCGGTCGGTCCGGAAACCCAACGCGGGAGGTCACTCGCCTGTCGGTGGCTCCTCGTCGTCCTGCTCCCCCACGGGACGCCCGGGCTCGACGGGATGCTCGGGCCCGACGGTCTTCGGCTCTAGGAACACCGCAGGAGCCTCGGGAGCCTGCTCGGGCGACGGCTCCAGGATCTCCGGATCCGCGGGCTTGAACTGAATGTCCGTAGCGGTAACGATCTCCGGCACGTCCGGCACGTCCGGCTCGTCCAGGGGCTCGTCCAGCGGCTCGTCCAGCGGCTCGTCCAGCGCTCCGGGCTCGTCCACGATCTCGTCCGCAGGCACCTCCACGACCGGCTCCTCAGATACCGGCACGCCATCACCGACCAGCTCACCGTCCACCGCGGACTCCTCCGCCTCCTCAGGCGCGGCGTCCTCGGCGGCGTCCTCGGTAGCGTCCTCGTCGCCCTCCTCGGTGTCGAGGATGTGGAGACCTTCGAGTTCCGCGTACCGTTCGGCGGCGTCGGTCTCGCCGTCGCGGTCGGCGGCGGCGGCGCGCGCGAACCAGTCGGACGCCTCGCTCTCGCGGCCGGCCTCCACGAGCGCGTCCGCGTAGGCGTAGAACAGCCGCGCCGACCACGGCTTCAGGCGCCGATCGCGGAGCTCGGGGATCTGTAGCGTCACCACGGCCGCGTCGTACTGGCCGAGGTCGCGGCGCACGCCCGACTCGACGATGCGCAGCTCCACCAGCCCCATCGGGTCGAGCCGATCCGCCTCCGGCGACTTGATCACGTCGAGGGCGCGTTCGGGACGGCCGAGCCCGCGCTCGCAGTCGGCCATGACGGGCAGGTACGAGTCATCGCCCGCGCCGAGCCTGCGCGCCGCGCGCAGTTCGGCGAGCGCCTCGGCCCAGTCGCCCGTCTGGTACGCGGCGATGCCGGCGGCCTCCCGGACGATGCCGACGCGGGACGCCAGGCGGCGCGCGGCACGGGCGTGCCCATACGCCTGCTCCGGCTCGTCCTCGGCAAGCCGTCCGGCCATCACCAGATGGCGCGCCACCCGCGTCGCCAGGTCCTTCGGCAGCGTCCGCAGTTCGGCGCGCGCATCGACGTCCAGTTCCTCGCCGGTGACGTCGTCGGGCAGCAGCGGGTCGTCGTGCTTGGGAGCGGGACGCTCGCGCTCGGCCGCCTCGGGTCGCCTGCCCCCGAACGCGCCGTCACGGTTTCCCCGGGGCCGATCGCGATCGCCCTCGAACCGACGCGGCCCGGACCGCTCCGGCCGGGCTCCACCAGGACGGCCGCCACGCTGGTCGCGGTCCTGGAACCTCCGCTCGCCCTGCCCGCCACCGGGCCGACCTCCGCGCGGCCCACCAGGGCGCCCCTCGCCGCGCGGACCACGTCCGCCACCGAAACCACCCTCACGGCGCTCCCCACGGGGACCACCGGAGCGCCCTTCACGACCCTCGCCACGCGGCCCCTGACCGCCACGCGGGCCACCGAAGCCACCCTCACGGCGCTCGCCGCGCGGACCATCGAATCGCGCCTCACGGCCTTCACCACGCGGGCCACCGAAGCCACCTTCACGGCTTTCCCGACGCGGACCATCGAAGCGCGCTTCGCGCCCCTCGCCACGCGGCCCTTGGCCGCCACTACGCGGCCCACCGGACCGCTCGTCCCGACGCCCGCCCTGCGAACCACCAAAACGGCTATCGCGACCCTCACTGCGCGGGCCCTGACCGCCACGCGCACCGCCGAAGCCGCCCTCACGGCGCGGACCACCGAAGCGCCCCTCACGGCCTTCGCCGCGCGGCCCCTGACCACCATCACGCGGCCCACCAGACCGCTCGTCCCGGCGACCACCCTGCGAACCACCGAAACGGCTCCCACGGCCTTCGCCCCGCGGGCCCTGGCCGCTACCACGCGGACCGCCGAAGCCGCCCTCATGGCGCTCGCCGCGCTGACCGCCGAAGCGCCCCTCACGGCTTTCGCCGCGCGGCCCTTGGCCACCGCTGCGCGGCCCACCGGACCGCTCGTCCCGGCGTCCGCCTTGCGAACCACCGAAACGGCTATCGCGACCTTCACCGCGCGGGCCCTGACCGCCACGCGGACCGCCGAAGCCGCCCTCACCGCGCGGGCCACCGAAGCGCGCCTCACGGCCTTCGCCGCGCGGCCCTTGGCCACCGCTGCGCGGCCCACCGGACCGCTCGTCCCGGCGACCACCCTGCGAACCACCGAAACGGCCCTCACGACCTTCGCCGCGTGGCCCCTGGCCACCAGTACGCGGACCACCAAAGCGTCCCTCGCCGCGCGGCCCTTGGCCGCCACCGGTGCCCTGGCCGGCACGAGGTCCGCGAGGACCCCCGCCACGGCCTTCGCCCGGCCTGCCTCCGCGCGGGCCGCCGAAGCGTCCCTCGGCACGCGGACCGCCGGACCGGCGCTCGCCACCGGAGCCGCCGCGAGGGCCGCTGAAACGTCCCTCTCCACGCTCGCCGCCGCGTCCACCGCCGAACCGGTCATCACGCCGATCGCGGGCGTTGCCTTCGCCTCCGCGACGGTCGTCTTTCCCCTGGAACGGGCGGTTGGCCGGCCGGTCGTCGCGCCGGCCCCGACCGTCGCGATCGTTCCTGCCGCCACCGGTGCTCGGACGTCCACCCTTGGGACCGCCCTTGCGGGGCGCGGATCCACGAGGACCACCGCTTCCGCGCGCACCGGAACCGCCGGCACCCCCACGAGGGCCGGGCGTACCCCGCCCGCCGTTCTTCCCTCGCCGCTCGCGGTTCTCGTCGCTGCGGCCGTCCTCTTCCGCGCTCATCACGTCCGTCACTGTTCTTGATGGTGGTTCCGTGGACTCCTGCAGCCTACTTTGGCAGGTCCATGACATGCGTCGAGGGCCGCCCCCGAAAAATCGGAGGGCGACCCTCGACTAATATGAGTCCGGCGGCGTCCTACTCTCCCACACAGTCTCCCATGCAGTACCATCGGCGCTGAAGGGCTTAACTTCCGGGTTCGGAATGGGACC
>NZ_BAAAMR010000156.1:0-17157 GCF_039529375.1 Actinomadura napierensis | reverse complement strand
CGCCGAGTTGGCCGCCGGGACCGCGCACGCGGCCGCCGCCGAGGGCGCCGAGGCCCCGGAGCGGGTGCGCGCGGCGGCGGACGTCTTCGAGGAGTGCGGGATGCTCGGGCTGCACGGGCAGGCCGTCCGGGAGCAGCGGCGGCTCGGCGTGCGGGTGCCCGGCGGCGGCCGCACCGCCCCCGCCCGGGGCCGGGGCAAGGGCGACCTGCCGTTCGGGCTGTCGCCGCGCGAGCACGAGATCGCGCTGCTGGTCGCCGAGGGGCTCGGCAACCAGCAGATCGCCGAGCGGCTGTACCTCAGCGTCCGGACGGTGGAGACGCACCTGTCCCGCGTGTTCGCCAAGATCGGCGTGTCGTCGCGGGTCGGGGTGGCGACGGCGATGAACCGCCGGCTGAACCAGCAGGGCTGAACCGGCAGGGCTCAACCAGCAGGGCTCAACCAGCAGGCCTGGAACCGGCGGGGCAGTACCAACGCGGTTGAACCAACGGGCCGGAACGGTTCTCTTATCTCACGTACGCGGGCATACGGGGTCCGCCGTCCCACGCACCACGTAAGTACGGGTTCTCCACGATGCCGGGCCTACGGCCGCGTTTGGCAAGGTTGGGGCGTCAGGAAGCCGGAAGGGAATGACATGGACCAGCGGATCGCGCGTTTCACGCTCGCGGGCGTCGCCGACGCCGAGGTCTCCGTGCACCCCTTCGCGACCGGCGACGGGCTGGGCCTGAACCTCACCCGGTTCCGCCGCGCCGACAGCGACGACGTCGTCCTGCTGGTGCACGGCCTCACCACCTCCAGCGACATGTACATCATGCCGGAGCACGAGAACCTGGTGAACTTCCTGCACGACTCGGGGTTCGGGGACGTGTGGGCGCTGGACTTCCGGATGAGCGGCCGGTTCCCCTACGACGCCGAGACGCACCGCTTCACCCTCGACGACGTCGCGCAGTGGGACCATCCCGCGGCGATCGCCGAGCTGCGCCGGCACATCGGGGACCGGCGGGTGCACGTGATCTCGCACTGCCTGGGGTCGGTGTCGTTCGCGATGGCGCTGTTCGCCGGCACCGTCACCGGCATCACCAGCCTGACCTGCAACAGCGTCGCGCTGACGCCGCGCACGCCGTTCTGGTCAAGGATCAAGCTGGGGTACGGGCCGGCGATGCTGGAGTACGTGCTCGGCCCCGCCCACCTCGACCCGCGCTACGGCACCGCTCCCGTGCTGACCCGCGGCTGGATGATCGCCAAGGCGGTCGGCCCGTTCCACCGGGGCTGCGACGAGCCCGCGTGCCACATGCTCAGCTTCATGTGGGGCGGCGGCAAGCCGATCTTCAGCCACGGCAAGATGTCGCCGGTCACGCACGGCCGGCTCCCCGACCTGTTCGGCTCCGTCGGCGTGCACTACTACCGGCACGTCCACAAGATGGTGAAGACCGGGCGGGCGGTGAAGTACGACCCGCGCGATCCCCGCCACGCCGCGCTGCCCGCCGACTACCTGTCGGACGCCGCGGACGTCGCCACCCCGATCCTGTTCCTCACCGGAGACCGCAACCACGTGTTCACCGACTCCAACATCGTCTGCCACCGCACGCTCGAGCGCGTCGCGCCGGGCCTGCACGAGCTGGAGATCCTCCCCGGCTACGGGCACCAGGACCCGTTCATGGGCGCCGAATCCGCCACCGAGGTGTTCCCGCAGGTGCTGGACTTCCTGAAGCGGAAGGCGGGCTGACATGGGCGCCCCCCGCGAGAGCGTCGAGCACGCCGACACCGTCGTCGTCGGCTCCGGGTTCGGCGGCTCGGTGACCGCCTTCCGGCTGGCGGAGGCGGGCCGGTCGGTCGTGCTGCTGGAGCGCGGGCAGCCGTACCCGCCCGGCAGCTTCCCCCGCTCCCCCGCGCAGATGGGGCGGGCGTTCTGGGACCCGGCGGCCGGGCTCTACGGGATGTTCGACGTGTGGAGCTTCGACGGCTGCGACTCGGTCGTGTCGTCCGGGCTCGGCGGCGGCTCGCTGATCTACGCCAACGTGCTGCTGCGCAAGGACGAGCACTGGTTCGTGCACGACGAGCCGCTGCGCGGCGGCGGATACCGGCCGTGGCCGGTGTCCCGCGCCGACCTCGACCCGCACTACGGCGCGGTCGAGGAGATGCTGGGCGCGACGCCGTACCCGCTGGACCGCCGGCCGTTCGACGACACGCCGAAGACGCACGCCATGCAGGACGCGGCGGCCGAGCTCGGGCTGGACTGCACGCTGCCGCCGCTCGCGGTCAGCTTCGCCGACCGGCCCGGCGGCACCCCCGGCATCGGCCTGCCGATCGCCGACGCCGGGTACGGCAACATCCACGGGGCCGGGCGGCGGACGTGCCGGCTGTGCGGCGAGTGCGACATCGGCTGCAACGAGGGCTCCAAGAACAGCCTCGACCACACCTACCTGTCGGCGGCGGCGCACCACGGCGCGGACATCCGCACCTCGCACGAGGTGAAGGCGATCCGCCCGCGTCCGGGCGGCGGGTACGAGGTCGACTACGTCCACCACGCCGACCTGGCCGCCAAGGAGAGGCGGCCGGAGGTCGCCACCATCTCCTGCGACCGGCTGGTCCTCGGCGCCGGCACCTACGGGACGACGTTCCTGCTGATGAGGTCCAAGGAGGCGTTCCCGGGGCTGAGCGAGGCGCTCGGCAGCCGCTTCAGCGGCAACGGCGACCTGCTGACGTTCCTGCTGAACGCCAAGGACCGCAACCGCGTCCGGCCGCTGGACGCCTCCCGCGGCCCGGTCATCACCACCGCGATCCGGCTGCCGGACGAGGTGGACGGGGTGCCCGGCGCGGGCCGCGGCGCCTACATCGAGGACGGCGGCTACCCGGCGTTCGCCGACTGGATCGTGCAGGGCTTCGACACCGGCCACGAGATCGAGCGCGCGGTGAGGTTCCTGTGGGGGCGCTTCACCGAGTTCTTCAAGGACGCGCCGGACACCAACCTGTCCGAGGAGATCTCCGACCTGATCGGCGACGGGGCGCTGACGGTCAGCTCGCTGCCGCTGCTCGGCATGGGCCGCGACACCGCGGACGGGCGGCTGTTCCTGCGCGGCGGGCGGCTCGCCGCGGAGTACACGGCCGAGACCAGCGAGGCGCTGTTCACCCGCGTCCGCAAGACCATGCAGGGCATCGCGGACGTGCTCGGCGCGCACTACGCCGACAACCCGATGTGGTTCCGCAAGCGGATCATCACGGTGCATCCGCTGGGCGGCGCCCCGATGGGCGCCCACCAGGGCGAGGGCGTCTGCGACGCCTTCGGCGAGGTGTTCGGCTTCCCGGGCCTGTACATCGCCGACGGGGCGGCGATGCCGGGCCCGGTGGGCCCGAACCCCTCGCTCACGATCGCCGCGCAGGCCGACCGGCTCGCGACGCGGCTGCTGGAGAACCTGCCCGCGCGCGGGGGCGCGCGGCGGGCGGGGGACGCGGGGGCGGAGGGTGCGGGGACCGTCCCGTCCGACACGGGGGCCGAGCCGGCCGGGGGAGCCGGCTCGCCGGACGGGGCGGGGCGCGACTCGGCGTACGGCACGGGTTCGGGGAGCGGCGGCGGTCCGGGGGGACCGCCCGCCGCGGCGCCCGGCCGTACGTCGCTGTCGTTCACCGAGGAGATGAAGGGGTTCGTCACCTACGGGGAGACCGAACCGCGGATCGGCGAGCTGGCCGGCGGGCGGATCCCGCTGTCGTTCCGGCTGACGATCACCGCCGATGACGTGGACCGGTTCCTGGGCGAGCCGGACCACACCGCGTCCGCCGGGGGGTGGGTGGACGCGCGGGGGCACGGGGGCCGCCGCGAGGTGGAGCGGGGGTGGTTCAACCTGTTCGTCCCGGACGGCGGGGAGGACCGCCGGCTGATGAAGTACCGGCTGTACTTCACCGACGGGGCGGGCCGGCCGCTGACCCTGACGGGGCACAAGAACGTCCTGCACGGTCCGCCGACGCGGATCTGGCCGGACACCTCCACGCTGTACGTGCGGCTGCTGGAGGGGCACGTCCCGGAGGAGGCGGAGGACGGGGCGCCGGTCGCGGGGGCGGGCGTCCTGCACATCCGGCTGACCGACTTCGCGCGGCAGCTGGCGACCTTCCGCACGACCGGCCCGGACGGCGCGGAGGCGCTGGTGAGGTTCGGCCGGTTCTTCGCCGGGGAGCTGTGGGAGGTGTACGGCCCGGACCACGCGGGCTGATCGCCTCAGGGGGGCTCGATCGTGCAGGCCGAGGGAACTGCGGGGTGCTCTCGGCCTGCACCTTTTTCTTCGCCCGGGTCTCGCGCCCGGGCGCGCTAGAGGTCGCCGGCGCGGCGCGCTAAAGGTCGCCGGCGCGGCGGGCGGGGCAGTCTGGCGGGCAGTGCTCGGCGTGCGCGGGCAGCCACCGGGTGAACGCCTCGATCATCCCTTTCAGGCCGAGGCGCAGCAGGGGGCCGGTGCCGGGGATCAGCGGTTCGAACTGCCCCTGCCAACGGATGAACGTGCCGGTGCCGCGCTGGTCGAGGTAGACGTCGGAGCGGTAGCGGCGGAGGGGCAGCCCCTTGAGCGCGATGTAGGCGAAGTGGGTTTCGGGCTCGTAGGCGACGGTCTGCTCGGCGGCGGGCCAGATCGTCTTGACCGCGCCGACGCCGTAGGTGGTGGTGTCGCCCTTGCGGGCCTGCTTGGCGGGCGTGGGGAACTTGCCCCAGGCCCCCCATGCCTCGGGGACGGCCAGGTGCCGGAAGACCTCGGCCGGCGTGGCGGCGGTGGCGGCGGTCGCCTCGATCTCGTACGGCATGGTGGCCCCTCCCCAGCGTGATTACCGCACGGTAGCCAGCCGGGTACCGGCGCACAAGCCCCGGGGTCCGCGCGTCCGGTCAGGTCTCGGCGCGCCGCGTCCGGTAGACGCCGCGGGCCCGGTCGAGCAGGTCGAGGTGGTCGGCGAGCTGCTCGGGACCGTCCAGGCGGGCGGCGCGGCGGATCATCTCCTCCAGGCCGTCGAGGTAGTCCAGGCACCAGCGCAGGTCGGCCTCGCGGGCCACGTGCCGGCCGTCCACGCGCAGGTGGACGGGGCTGGTGTGGGCGAACGCGCCGGCGTGGTTCATCGACCGCGGGTGCGGCGGTCCGGTCGCGACGGCGACGAGGTAGGTGGGGTGCTCCACGGTGAGCTCGGCGGTGACCTCGCCGGGCGGGCCTTCGGCGATGACGCCGTCGGCCGTACGGAGCTGGACGGTCAGCACCTCGGAGCCGATGGCCCGGGCCGTCACGGTGACGCGGTCGCCCGGGGCGAGGTCCAGGACATCGCCGGGGCCATGCCCGTCCACCTCAAGTTCCAGCCACGGCCCGGTGGTGGCGAAGGTGCGGCCCCGCCGGACGGCCTCGGCGAACGACGCGGCGGTGAGAGGGCCGTCCACGCGGGCGTAGACGCGTCCCCATCCGGGCGGGCTCGACTGGTTGCCGCGCCGCTGGAACGACAGCATCGCGTCGGTCCCGGCGGTGGCGGCGAGTGCGTTGCCGGCGCCGAGGAGCCGCCGGTAGACGACGGCGGTGGCCTGGATGGAGGAGTGGTTGACGACGTCGAGGGAGTCGACGAGGCCGAGCGCGGCGTCGGCGACGATCTCGCGGGCCGAGCAGTTGCGGCCGGACGTCAGCAGCGCGGCGGGCGGGTCGTCGTCGTCGGCCGGGATGTGGAACGGGTGGCTGTAGCCCATGAGCGCGCCGCGTTCGCGCAGCTCGCGGTAGCCGTCGCCGTTGGGCGGCCAGTCGGGGGCGCCGAGGAACCCGGTGTGGTAGCGGCCGGGCGGCGCGTCCATGCCGAACGCGTACAGGTGGCCGAGCAGGTCGTTGCGGTACTCGACGCCGAGCCGGGCGAGGTGGGTCGCGTCCGACCACGGCAGGTCGTCGCCGGCCCAGTGCTCCAGGGCCTCGCGGTCGTAGACGCGGTCGCCGGCCACGTTCCCGGCGACGAGGTTGAGGACGTGCAGGTCCTCGCCCTGCTGGACGGCGGCGGCCTGCGCGGGCGTCCCGACGGTGTCGCCCGTCCAGTTCATGTGGACGTGCATGTCGCCGCCGAACCAGCCTCTGGCGGCCGCGTCGTACAGCCGCGCGGGGGCGAGCTCCACGAGGGTCTCCGCACCGGCCGCCGGGGTGAGCGCCTTCTCGGCGGTCCCGTACTCCATTCCGCGGGTGACGCGGACGGTGAGCGGTTCGGCGGGGACGTCCAGCACGATGTCGTCGCCGTGGAAGTAGGGCGTGCGGTGCGCGTCGATCCGCTCGGGCGCGCCGTCGGGGTACCAGCCCTGGCCGTCTGCGCCGACGACCGTCCAGCGGCAGGGGAACCCGGCGCGCAGCCGCAGCCGACCGGCGGGGGCGCGCCGGACGAGCGCGCCGAGCGCGACCGGCGTCCCGTCCACGGCGACCCGGCTGCCGGAGGTGATCGGGACGAGGCGGGCGCCGCCGGGCGCGATCTCGTGGTCGGTGCCGTCCACCCGCACGGTGGCGGGCGCGCTCCGGGACGGGTCGGTGAGCAGGCGGGACGGGTCGATGAGCAGGGTGGTGCGCAGGTCCCGCCCGTCCAGCCGGGTCCGGGGGACGGCGTGCAGGGACGCGCCGTCCGGTGTGAGGCGCAGGACGGCGAGGTTGTCCAGGGCGTCGCCGGCCAGCGCGTCGCGGACGACCTCGGCGGCGTCGAGTTCGGGAACGCGAGCGTCGATCTCCTCTGGCGAGGCGTCCGGGTACCGCGCCATGAGCTGCTGGAGGCCGGTGATCCAGAAGTCGTACTCGTTCAGCAGGAACGCGCTGGTCTCGATCTGCCGGACGAAGCCGTTGGCGGGCTCCCCCCAGGTCGGGCCGTGCTCGCGCAGCAGGCGCCGGTACTCCTCCAGGGCCCGCGCGACAGCGGGCGGTGCCAACGGGTCGGCGTCGCACATCGTCGTCCCTCCCGGTGTGGGGGACCGTCAGCGTGACACGGAACCGGTAGGGCGCCTAGGGGCCGGTCGGCGTCCCGGATGCGCTATATGCACCGCGAGTACACGAATGCACCACCGCGTATATGGATCATGCTCCGGGGGCCTGCGGCGTCTGGGCGCGCGCGCGGAACGCGGCGGTCTTCACGCGGTTCTGGCAGGCGGTCGAGCAGAACCGGCGCTTGCCGTTGCGGGAGGTGTCGACGTAGACGCGGTCGCAGTGCGGCGCGGTGCACACGCCGAGCCGGTCGGCGAACTCGCCGCCGAGGACGACGGCGAGGCCGGTGGCGCAGGACGCGCCCCAGTCGGCGGTGATGGTGTCGCCGACGCCGTGGAAGTGCACGTGCCACGGCTCGCCGTCGTGGCGCTCCAGCCGGGGCCTGGCCCGGCTCTCCTCCAGCAGCCGGTTGATCCGCCCGGCGGCGGCGTCCAGGTCGCCGGCGGCGGCGGCCTCGAAGACGGCGCGCAGCTCGCGGGCGACGGCGGCCAGTTCGGCGGCCTGGTCCGCGGTGAGCCTCCGCCCCCAGCCGGCGCCCTCCAGGAACGCCTCGCCCGCGGCGGCGACGTCGGGCACCGCGAAGGGGCGGCCGCGGCTCTCGCCCTCGGTCAGCCCGTTGACCAGGGCGACGGTGTCGGCCACCACCCCGTCGGTGTAACTGTTGAAGTTCACTTGACCAGTCACGCCTTTCCGGTTTACCGTGTGACTGTCCAAAGGTTACATGACAGTTACAGGAGGGGTCATGACGCTGCTCGACCAGGAGACCGCCGGCACCTGGATCGCGCGCTGGGACGCCCAGCAGGAGGGCTACGTGCCCGACCGCGAGGAGCGCTTCACCGCGATGGTCGACGCCGTCGAGGCCGCCGCCGGGCGCCCCGACCCGCTCCTGCTGGACCTCGGCTGCGGGCCCGGCTCGCTCGCCGGCCGGATCCTCGACCGCATCCCCGGTGCCACCGTCGTCGCCGTCGACACCGACCCGCTGCTGCTGTCGCTCGGCCGCGCCGTGCACGCCGGCCGCGACGGTGTCCGCTTCACCGCGCTCGACCTGCGCGAGCCCGGCTGGGCGGCCCGGCTGCGGCTGCCCCGGCAGGCCGACGCCGCCGTCAGCACCACCGCGCTGCACTGGATCTCCCCCGCCGGCCTGCGCGTCGTCTACGCCGAGCTGGCGACGCTGCTGCGGCCCGGCGGGCTGTTCCTCAACGGCGACGACCTGCACGTCGACGACGTCGCGCCCGGCCTGGAGCGGCTGGAGGGCGCGCTGCGCGAGCGCCGCCTGGCCCGGCACCGCGCGGGCGGGACGCGCCCGGAGAACTGGGAGCAGTGGTGGGACGCGATCGGCGCCGACCCCGCCTTCACCGAACTGCGCGGCCGGAGCACCGAGGAGGTGACCGGCCACCACGACTCGCCGTCGCGGCTGCTGTCCGCGCACGCCGGCGCGCTGCGCGCGGCCGGGTTCGGCGAGGTCGGCACCCTCTGGCAGCACGGCGGCAACCGCGTGCTCGCCGCCCTGCTCGGCGCCTGACCGCAACACGCGGGGCCGCGCCCCGCCGGCGGGCCCGTTGGCCGTACGCTCGGCGATCGTTGAGTTCGCCGAGCCGGCGGTCGCGCCGGTACCGACAGTAAGGAACGATCATGAGCACAGCGGCGGACGGCGCCCCGGTCACCCTGGTCACCGGCGGCGGCAGCGGGATCGGCGCGGCCACCACCCGGCTCCTGCTCGGCCGGGGGCACCGCGTCGCGATCACCGGGCGCGGCGAGGAGCGGCTGAAGGCGTTCGCCGCCGAGACCGGCGCCGGGGACGCGCTGCTGGCCTTCCCGGGCGACGCGTCCGACCCCGCGGCGGTCGGCGCGGCGGTGGACGGGGCGGTCGAGCGGTTCGGGCGGCTCGACCACGTGGTCGCCAACGCGGGGTTCTCCACCCACGACGACCTGGCGAACGGCGACCCGGAGCAGTGGCGGGAGATGCTGCTGACCAACGTCCTCGGCCCGGCGCTGCTGGTCAAGGCGGCGCTGCCCGCGCTGCGCGTGTCCGGCGGCCGGATCGTGCTGGTCGGCAGCACCGCCGGCGTGAAGAACACGCCCGGCAACTTCTACTCGGTGACGAAGTTCGCGGTGTCGGCGCTGGCGGAGAACGCCCGGGTGCTGGTCACCGGCTCGGGCGTCGGCGTCACGCTCGTCTCCCCCGGACGGGTGGAGTCGCCGTTCTGGGACTCCCGGGACAACGGCGTGCCCGACGGCCCGGTCATGACGCCGGAGAACGTCGCGGAGTCGATCGTGTGGGCGCTGTCGCAGCCGGCGGGGGTCGAGGTCAACTCCGTGGTGCTGCGGCCGTCCGGCCAGGTGCACTGACGGCCCGGTGCACTGACGCTCGGGTGCACTGAGGGCCGGGGGCCGGGCGCGCGCGGCGCCCGGCCCCGCGGTGTCAGGAGCGGGCCATCCCGTACAGGTGCTCGACGTGCAGCCGGACGGCGAGGCGCCCGTCCCGCACCATCGCGCGCCGGTAGTCGTCCCAGTCGGGGTGCTCGCCGCCGATGGCCCGGTACACGTCGATGAGCTCCTCGACGGCCGCGTCGTGCGGGTCGGCGGCGACCGCGGTCAGCTCGGCGGTGCCCTCGGCGACCGCGTAGGACCAGCCGTCCGGCGCGCTGACGTGCAGGCTCGCCCGCGGGTCTCGGCGCAGGTTGCGGGCCTTGGCCCGGTCCGCGGTGATCGAGACGCGGATCAGCCGGGCCGCCGCGTCGTAATGGTAGTTGACGTTGGACAGCTGGGGCCGCCCGTCCCTCTTGAGGGTGGCCAGCACCCCGAGGTCGCGTTCCTCCAGCAGCTTCACCAGCGCCGCGTCGTCCGCCATCGCCCGCCTCCCGGATCGTCATCGTCTGCAGGGCACAACGGCGCCCGGTCACGATCACTTCCCGCAGCGCGGCCCGCGACACCGGCCGGCGCGCGGCCCCCGGGCGCGCGGTACCGGTCAGCGCGCGGCGAGCGCCGGGAAGTCGAGCACGCGCGCGCCGGGGCCGCCGTCCCCGGCGGGCCCGCCCTGCTCGTCGCCGCCGGAGGCGAGGGCCGCCGTCCGGCCGGTGAGGATGTGGCCGCGGAACACCGCGCCCTTGGCGGTGACCTTGACGGCCGTGAAGGCGTCCGGGCGCAGCGCGCAGAACCCGGTCCGCACGACGTCCTCGAACAGCGAGTCCGAGACCACGTAGGCCAGGTCGCGGTCGGCGTCGTCGGCCAGCAGGCGGCGCAGCGGCCCGGCGTCCAGCAGCCGCTGGACGACGATGGGCGCGTCGCCGGCGGGCCCGAACGGCCCGGCCGTCAGCGTGCCGTGGTGCAGCGCGAGCCGCACCCGCAGCCGGAACCGGGCGCCCGCGGCCAGCGCCGCGCGGTTGATCTCGCGCAGCGCGCCGGCGAGCCCGATGACGAAGTCGCCCGCCACCGGCGCCGGGTCGATCCCGTCCGGCAGCGTGGCCAGCTCCCCGTCGCCGCCGACCTGCTTGTCCCAGCGGGACCGGTCGAGGCCGACGCCGCGCGCCGCCCGGTCCAGCGCGTCCGACAGCTGGCGCTGGGCCAGCAGCTGCTCGCTGGTGTCCCGCTTGCTGTACCCCTGGATGTCCACCGCCATCAGCAGGCGGTAGTGCAGCGGGTGTCGTTCGTTCCCTTCCACTCCGTGTCCGCCCCTCGTCCTCCGAGCAAATATTGGGGCCGGTTGCCCCGCATTCGCTCCACTGTGGAGTGAGTGTTGCCTGATGGAGGATCGCCGCGGTCGTCCGGTGTCAAAGGGGGGTCGTGCGTCGCCTCCTCCGTTCTCGTGTGACGCCG
Organism: Actinomadura napierensis; assembly: GCF_039529375.1. Classification (NCBI taxonomy): domain Bacteria; kingdom Bacillati; phylum Actinomycetota; class Actinomycetes; order Streptosporangiales; family Thermomonosporaceae; genus Actinomadura; species Actinomadura napierensis. The sequence continues at coordinate 6,397 of NZ_BAAAMR010000156.1, read as the reverse complement.
TTGACGGTCACTTGGACGGGATGGCGGCGCCGTCGGCGCCCTCGAGTAAGTAATACCTAGCGAACCAGTAAGTGCGCTACCGGAATAACCAGCCCAAAACGGCTGCGCCGCCGGTGTTCAGCCCCGCTACCGCCCCGCTTTCCGCCGTGCTCCCGCCCCGGGTTCCGGTCTCCCTTGAACCGGCCGTCGCCTCCGTCGCGTACTGCCTCCCGACGTGACACCCGACGCACCGCCCCTCCCCGACCGCCGCGTCGCCGCCCCCGCACCCGCCGGAGAGCACGATGGCCAACAGATCGTCCACCGCAGCGCCGTCCCGCGCGCGCCCGCCCGCCGCGTCCGGCCCGTGGAGCTGGTTCCGCGGTCCGCGGCCCGCCGGCGCGGTCGACGACCAGGTCATCGTGAACGAGCTGTACCGGGTGTACGGCCGGCCGCTGCTGTCGTTCGTGCTGCGGCTCACCGGCGGCGACCGGCACTGGGCCGAGGACGTGGTGCAGGAGACCATGATCCGCGCCTGGCGCAGCGCGCACCAGCTGGACGAGAACGCCGCGTCGCTGCTGCCGTGGCTGGCGACCGTCGCGCGCCGGATCGTCATCGACGACCAGCGCCGCAAGAACGCCCGGCCCCAGGAGGCGGGCGAGGGACCGCTGGAGAACATGCGCGTCCCGGACGGGTTGGAGGACCTGCTGCGCTCGGTCGTCGTCTCCGAAGCCCTGCTCGCGCTGTCGCCCGCGCACCGCGAGGTGCTCAACGAGACCTTCTTCCGGGACCGGTCGGTGAACGAGGCGGCCCGGCACCTCGGCATCCCGGTCGGGACCGTGAAGTCGCGGGTCTACTACGCGCTCCGGGCGCTGCGCGTCGCCCTGGAGGAGAGGGGCGTGACGCCGTGACCGCGCCGACCGCGCACGTCGACGTCGCCGCCTACGCCCTCGGCCTGCTGGAGGAGCCGGACCGGCGCGCGTTCGAGGCGCACCTGTCGACCTGCCTGCCCTGCCACGAGGAGCTGGCCGCGCTCAGCGGCGTCGCCGCGACGCTCGACGGCATCGGCCCGATCGCCGAGACGCCCGGCGCCCTGCCCGAGCCCGCGCCCGTGCCGGAGCTGCTGCGCCGCCGCGTCCTGCGCGAGCGCCGCGGCCGCACGACGCGGGCGCTGGTGGGCGCCGCCGCCGGGCTCGTCCTGCTGGGTGGGGCGGTCGGCACCGGGTACACCGTCGGCGCCGACAAGGACCCGGCCCCGGCGCGCACGGCGGGTGGCGCCGACGGTACGGCGGCGCTGCTGCGCGACGGGCGGCGGATGACCGCCGCCGACGCGGGGACCGGCGCGTCCGGGACGGTCGCGATGCAGGGCACCCCGTGGGGCAGCCGTGTCGCGCTGCAGCTGAGCAAGGTCCGCGGCCCGCTGGAATGCGAGCTGGTCGCGGTGGACGGCGCGGGCCGCGCGCACACGGTCGCCGGCTGGTCCGTCCCCGACAAGGGGTACGGGCTGCCGGGGTCGCCGCAGCCGCGGCTGACCGTGCAGGGCGGCGCGGGGGTCAAGCCCGCCGACATCGAACGGTTCGAGGTCCGCACGCTCGGCACCGGCGCGCGGACGCTGCTGACCGTCCCCGCCTGACGGCGTGACGGGGGTCACGGGGACGCGTCCCATAGGCTGGTCGGATGAGCAGGACCCGACCGTCCCCCGGCCCCCGGCTGATGCTGCCCGGCCTACGCGAGGCCTACGCGGCGTTCGTCCGGGAGGCCGACGCGCTGCCCGCGCTGCCCGGGGCGCTTCAGGCCGAGGTGTGGACGTCCGCGCAGCTCGGCACGCTGGAGGCCGCCGCCCCGCACGAGGCGGGCCGGCGCGCCGCGCTCGGCGACCTGATCATGTCGCTGCGGGCCGCCGCGACGCCCGGCGCCCGCGCGTTCCTGCGCGCGCTGGCCGCGGTCGGCCCGGAAGTGGGACGCACCGCCGCCGGGAAGGCGGCGGACGCGCTGCGCGATCTCCCGGCGGCGCCGTGGGAGGACATGCTCGGCCGCGTCGTCCCCGGCCAGGCGTGGCTGATCCAGGAGGGGCCGCTCGACGGCGATCGGCTGGTCTGCGAGTTCCGCTACGAGGGCGCGGGCACCGCGGGCATGCACGCGCTGGCGGTCCGGTTGTCCTATGGCGGCTCCCCCGCCGAGGTCGTGATCGTCGGTGACGTCCCGGCGCTGATGACGGCGGCGCGGCAGGCGATGCAGGCCGAGCTGTGCGTCGTCCAGCCCTACGACGCGGCGGCCGTGGGCGAGCGGCTCCGCGCCGCGCTGAACGGCACGGAACCGCTGCCCGAGGCCTGCTACCCGGCGCTGGCGCTGGCCCGCCACCGCGCCGGGCTGCTCCCCTAGCGGCCGAGGGCGCGGTAGCGCCGGACGGCCAACGGGAAGAACACCGCCGTGATCGCCAGCGGCCACGCGACCGCGAGCAGCACGCTGTGGCGCGCCGCCCACGAGTCGCCCGACAGGGCGGCGAGGGACGGGTCGCCGAACAGGTCGCGGCAGGCGGTGACGGTCGCCGACATGGGGTTCCACTCGGCGACCGCGCCGAGCCAGCCCGGCATGGTGCTCGGCGCGGCGAGCGCGCTGGACAGGAACCCGACCGGCCACACCAGCATCTGGATCATGGTGACGGACTCCGGCCCGCGGGCGACCAGGCCGAGGTGGACCCCGATCCAGATCAGGGCGAACCGCAGAAGCAGCAGCAGGCCGAGGCCCGCGAGCGCCGGAACGATCCCGTCGTGGACGCGCCAGCCGATCGCCAGCCCGCACAGCGCCATGACCGTGAGGGAGGCGAGCGCCTCCGCCATGTCGGCGGCGCCGCGCCCGACGACCACGGCCGACGGCGCCATCGGCATCGACCGGAACCGGTCGGAGACGCCCCGCGCGGCGTCGACGGCGATCGCGGTGAAGGTGCTCTCCACGCCGAACACCATCGTCATCGCGAACATGCCGGGGATGATGAACGCCCGGTACTCCCCGCCCGGCACGTCCATCTGGCCGCCGAACAGGTAGCCCATCATCAGGACGAGGACCACCGGGAACAGCAGGCTGACGGCGAGCTGGTCGGGGCGCTTGACCCGGTGGGCCATAGCCCGGGCGGTGAGCGTCCAGCCGTCGGCGGCGGCCCAGCGCAGCCGCCCGATCGGGGTGTGCGGGGTGTGCGGTAGCGCGGTCACGCGGGCACCTCCTGGTCGTCGTCCGCGGTTGCGTTGTGCGCTGCGGCGGGGCCGCCGGTGAGGTGCAGGAACACCTCGTCGAGCGTGGGACGGCGGACGCCGATGTCGGCGACCCGCAGGCCCGCCTCGTCCAGCGCCCGGACGGCGCCGGTGAGCGCGCCGACCCGGTTGGGGACGGGCGCGGTGACCGCCAGCGCGTCCGCGTCCACCTCCGGTTCGGCACCGGCGACGCGGCGCGCGATCTCGGCCGCGGCGGCGAGGGCGCCGGGGTCCTCGACGACGATCCGCAGGTGGTCGCCGCCGAGCCGGGACTTCAGCCGGTCCGGGCTGCCCTCGGCGATCACCCGGCCGCGGTCGACCACCGAGATCGCGTCGGCGAGCCGGTCGGCCTCCTCCAGGTACTGGGTGGTGAGCACGACGGTCGTGCCGTCGCCCGCGAGCGCGCGGACCGCGTCCCACACCTCGATGCGGCTGCGCGGGTCGAGGCCGGTGGTGGGCTCGTCCAGGAACAGCACGGCCGGCGCGAGGATCATCCCGGCGGCCAGGTCGAGGCGGCGCCGCATGCCGCCGGAGTACTTGCCCGCGGGACGGTCGGCGGCGTCGGCGAGCCGGAACCGCTCCAGCAGCTCGCCCGCCCGCCGCCGCGCCCGGCGGACGCCGAGGTGGTGGAGGCGGCCGAACATGACGAGGTTCTGCCGTCCGGTGAGCAGCTCGTCGACCGCGGCCTGCTGCCCGACGAGGCCGATCCGGGCCTTGACCCGGTCCGGGGCGCGGACGACGTCGTGCCCGGCGACGGCCGCGCGGCCCCCGTCCGGGCGGGCGAGCGTGGCGAGCACGCGCACGCAGGTGGTCTTGCCCGCGCCGTTGGGGCCGAGCAGGCCGTGCACGGTGCCGGCGGGCACCCGCAGGTCCAGCCCGTCCAGGGCGGTGGTGGCGCCGTAGGTCTTGCGCAGTCCGGCCGCGTCGACCGCGAAGTGTGGCTCTGACATGGGTCTCCCAAAACTCCGTACGCCATACGGATTAACCGTCCGGGAGACTATAACGTACGTCGTACAGAGTTTCATCCCTGGGAGGATGCACGGGTGACGACCGAGTACAGCGGAGGCGGCGACCCCCGGCGCAGCCTGGAACTCCTGTGGGGCGTGCCCGAGCGGCCCAAGCGCGGCCCCAAGCCGAAGCTCACCGCCGAGCGGATCGTCCGCACCGCGATCGCCGTCGCCGACGCCGACGGGCTGGACGCGCTGTCGATGCGGCGCATCGCCGACGAGCTCGGCGTCGCGCCGATGTCGATCTACACCTACGTCCCCGGCAAGGCCGAGCTGATCGACGTCATGCTCGACCGCGCGTTCGCCGAGCTCACCCCCGCCGACGGCGTCACGGGCGGCTGGCGCGCCAAGCTGGAGCACATCGCCCGCGACAACTGGGACCTGTTCCACCGCCATCCGTGGCTGCTGCACGTCGCCGCCGTCCGCCCGCCCATGGGCCCTGCCGTGTTCGGCAAGTACGAGTTCGAGCTGCGCGCGATCGACGGCATCGGCCTCACCGACCTGGAGATGGACTCGGTCGTCGCGCTCGTCACCGGCTTCGCCGAGAGCTCGGCGCGTGTGTCGGTCAACGCCGCCGAGGCCGAGCGGCGCAGCGGCATGACCGACGCGCAGTGGTGGGAGGCCCTCGTGCCGCTGCTGGAGCAGATCGACACCGGCGGCAAGGACTACCCGCTCAGCTCCCGCGTCGGCGAGGTCGCCGGGCGCGAGCACAACGCCGCCGTCGGGCCCGCGCACGCCTTCGAGTTCGGCCTGGCCCGCATCCTCGACGGCATCCAGACCCTCGTCGACACCCGCGCCTGAACGCCGTCAGCGGCGCGGGTTCGTGCGGCGGGTGGGCGTCGCCGCGGTGGGATCCTCCGGCCACGGGTGCTTGGGGTAGCGGCCCCGCAGTTCCGCCCGGACGGCCTTGTAGCCCTCGCGCCAGAACGTCGCCAGGTCCGCCGTGACGGCCGCCGGGCGGCCCGCCGGCGACAGCAGGTGCACCACCAGCGGCACCCGCCCGCCCGCGAGCCGGGGCGCCGCGTCCCACCCGAACAGCTCCTGCAGCTTCACCGCCAGCACCGGCCGGCCCTGTTCGTAGTCGACCCGGACCCGCGACCCCGACGGCACCTCGATCCGCTCCGGCGCGTACTCCTCCAGCCGCGACGCCGCCTCCCACGGCAGCAGGCCCCGCAGCAGGCCCGCGACGTCGACCCGCCTCAGGTCGGACCGCCGCCGCGCCCCGGCCAGCCACTCCGGCGCCCGCTCCAGCAGCGCCGCGTCGTCGACGGCCGGCCACGGCTCCCCCACCGCCCCGTGCAGGAACGCCAGCCGCTCGCGCAGCGCGACGGCCGCCGGCGTCCAGGTCAGCAGCCCGAGCCCCTCGGCGCGCACGCCGTCCAGCAGCGCCGTCCGCACCAGTTCCGGATCGGGATCCCGCAACGGCCGCGCGTCCAGCTCGATCGCACCGAGCCGCTCGACCCGCCGCGCCACCACGTCACCGTCCCGCCAGGCGACCTCCTCGGCGGTCTCCAGCAGCGGCGCCGCCGCGGCCCGCGCCACGTCCTCGTCGATCACGACGGCCTGCCGGACGCGCGCCGACGCCGACCCCGCCGGACGGTCCGCCGCCGCCACCGCCAGCCACTCCGGACGCGCGCCCGCCAGCGCCGACCCGTCCGCGAGCACCGCCCCCGTCCCGGAGGCCATGAGATATCCGCCGCCGCCCGGCCGGGCCCGCGCGACGCGTTCAGGGAACGCCAGCGCGACCACGATCCCGGCGATCCGATCATCCCCGCCCCCCGCCGCGACGACAGCGGGCGCCCCACCCCCACCGCCCCGCCCCGCAGCGTCGGCACCCCGCCGCGCGGCACCACCGCCCCGCCCCGCGGCATCACTGGTGGGCGTTACAGCATCACTGGCGGGTGCCGTGGGTTCGCCGGGCGGCGAGTAGGCGGGGAGGTTCGCGAGGGCCTTACGGAGGCGGCGGGTCTCGTCGTGCCAGCGCGCGGCGTGGGCGTCGGCCGGACGGGCCCGGCCGCGCAGGGCGCGCCGCCGGGCGGCGAGGTCGTCGCCGGCGGCGCGGGGCGGGGGTTCGGAGAGCATGGCGACGATCTGGGCGGCGTCCCGGGCGGCGACCTCGCGGGCGGCGTCGAGCAGGGCGCGGGCGAGGCGGGGGTGCAGGCCGAC
>NZ_BAAAMR010000155.1:0-17216 GCF_039529375.1 Actinomadura napierensis | reverse complement strand
CGCCGGCCCGGTCCCGGCCGCCGGCCCGCGCCGCGCGGCCGGCCGTCCGCACGAAAGGACTCGACATCATGAGCGTTGACGCGCTGAAGGGCGCCCTCCCGGGCTACGCCAAGGACACCAAGCTCAACCTCGGCTCGCTGACCTCCACCTCGCAGCTGTCCGACCAGCAGCTGTGGGGGACGGTGCTGGCCTGCGCGCTCGCCACCCGGAGCGCGACCGTCATCCGCGAGCTGGCCGAGGAGGCCGGCGACTACCTGTCCGCCGAGGCCTTCGAGGCGGCCAAGGGCGCCGCGTCGATCATGGCGATGAACAACGTGTACTACCGCGCCACGCACCTGATCGGCGACGAGACGTACGCGACCCTGCCCGCCAAGCTGCGCATGTCGATCATCGGCAAGCCGGGCGTGGACAAGGTCGACTTCGAGCTCTGGTGCCTCGCCGTGTCGGCGATCAACGGCTGCGGACGGTGCCTGGAGTCGCACGAGAAGGTCGTCCGCGAGGCCGGCCTGTCGCGCGAGCTCGTCCAGGAGGCCCTGCGCATCGCCGCCGTCGTGAACGCGACCGCCGCGACCCTCGACGCCGAGGCCGCCCTGACCCCCGCAACCGTCTGAGACCCGCGAGCGTCCGGTACCGGCGCGGGCGTTCCACGCGACATGTGAGGCCCGGGTGCGATTCCGCACCCGGGCCTCACACGTCTACGCCCCTGCCGTACTCACGCAACGGTCGGCGGCTTGGAGAGGCCCGGGTGCCGTTCGTCGCACCCGGGCCTCCGCACGTCCCCTGGCGGGGATCACTCCCACTCGATGGTGCCCGGCGGCTTGGACGTGATGTCGACGGCGACCCGGTTGACCTCGCGGACCTCGTTGGTGATCCGCGTCGAGATCTTCTGCAGTAGGTCGTACGGGAGCTTCGCCCAGTCGGCCGTCATGGCGTCCTCGCTGGTCACCGGGCGCAGCACGATCGGGTGGCCGTAGGTCCGGCTGTCGCCCTGCACGCCCACGGACCGGACGTCGGCCAGCAGCACGACCGGGAACTGCCAGATGTCGCGGTCGAGCCCGGCGCGGGTCAGCTCCTCGCGGGCGATCGCGTCCGCGTCGCGCAGGATGTCCAGGCGGTCGCGGGTGACCGCGCCGATGATCCGGATGCCGAGGCCCGGGCCGGGGAACGGCTGCCGCCAGACGATCTCCGACGGCAGGCCGAGCTGCTCCCCGAGCGCGCGGACCTCGTCCTTGAACAGGCTCCGCAGCGGCTCGACCAGCTTGAACTGCAGGTCCTCCGGCAGCCCGCCGACGTTGTGGTGCGACTTGATGTTGGCCGCACCGGTACCGCCGCCCGACTCCACGACGTCGGGATACAGGGTGCCCTGGACGAGGAACTCGACCGGCTCCGCCGCGTCCTCGCCGACGATCTCGCGGGCCGCCTCCTCGAACACCCGGATGAACTCGCGGCCGATGATCTTCCGCTTCTCCTCCGGGTCGCTCACCCCGTCCAGCGCGGCGAGGAAGCGGTCCTGCGCGTCCACGACGTGCAGGTTCACCCCGGTCGCCGCGACGAAGTCCTTCTCGACCTGCTCGGGCTCGCCCTTGCGCAGCAGCCCGTGGTCGACGAACACGCAGGTCAGCTGGTCGCCGATGGCGCGCTGGACGAGCGCGCCGGCGACCGCCGAGTCGACGCCGCCCGACAGCGCGCAGATCGCCCGCTTCCCGCCGACCTGCTTCCGGACGGCCTCGATCGACTCGTCCGCGATGTTCACCATCGTCCAGTTCGGCCGGCAGCCCGCGCCCTCGTAGAGGAACCGCCGCAGGATCTCCATGCCGTTCTCGGTGTGCAGCACCTCGGGGTGGAACTGCACGCCGAAGAAGCCGCGCTCCCGGTCCTCCATGCCGGCGACCGGCGTCACGTTCGTGCTCGCCGTCACCGTGAACCCGGTGGGCGCCTCGCGGACGAAGTCGCGGTGCGACATCCACACCGCCTGCTCGTTCGGCAGACCCGCGAACAGCATCCCGGGCGAGGTCACCGCGACGGTCGCGCCGCCGTACTCGGCGACGTCGGAGTTCTCCACCGTCCCGCCGAGCGCCTGCGCCATCACCTGGTGGCCGTAGCAGATCCCGAGCGTCGGCACGCCCAGCTCGAACAGGCCGTCCGGCGCCGCCGGAGCCCCCTGCTCGTACACCGACGCCGGCCCGCCCGACAGGATGATCGCCTTCGGCCGCTTGGCGAGCATCTCCGCCGCCGGCATGGTGGACGGCACGATCTCGCTGAACACATGGCACTCACGGACCCGCCGCGCGATCAGCTGCGCGTACTGCGCGCCGAAGTCGACGACGAGAACGGTGTCAAAGGACTGGTCTACGGCCACCAACACGCCTTTCGCACTGGCCTGGAAAGACCTCCAGTCTACGGGGCCCCATCCAGGGCCGATGCGCGCGCCCGGGTCACGCCGGTCACATTGGGCGACTGGCCGAAAACGGTCGGCATCCGTTTACCTTGATCACACGCGCAGCAGGACTTCTCTCTGATACGTCTTGATAACGCCCTGTGTCCAGTCGCTGTCCGTACGCATTCAGCGTGCTCCCCTAGGAGTGTCGTGAAGCTGCTCGCCGCCGCCGCCCTGATCGCCGCCCTCGTCCCCGCCGTGCCGACCGGTCCGGCCGGCTCGGGCGCCGCGGCCGGGCGAGCGCACCCCGACGCCGCCCCCGGCGACCGCACCGCCGCGGGCCCCGCCGCAGGTCCCGCCGCACGCTCCGCCGACGCGCGGGTCCGGCGGGTCGACCCCCAGGCCTGCGCCGCGCCGCTGGACCGGCTGCGCCGTCCCGACGCGCACGTACGGGAGCGCAATACCCTGACACCGGCGGAGTCCGCGAGCGTCGAGCAGCGTCTCGGCCAAACCCTGGACGGCCTCGGCCTCAGTTCGCTGAGCCACCCGGACGACCAGTCCACCCCGTCCGATCTGCGCGCCGCCGGCAGCATCAGCGTGCCGGTGTACTTCCACGTCCTGCACGACGGCTCCTCGGGCAACGTCCCCCCGTCGGTCGTGAAGCGGCAGATCAGCGTGCTGAACGCGTCCTACGGCGGGCGGTACGGCGGCGCGAACACGCGCGTGACGTTCCACCTGAAGAAGATCGACCGCACCGACAAGGCGTCCTGGTTCGACGAGCCGGAGCGCTACGAGGGCACCTACAAGCCGAAGCTCCGCAAGGGCGGCAAGGGCACCCTGAACCTCTACAGCGCCCGTATCGGCGGCGACCTGCTCGGCTGGTCCACCTTCCCGTGGAAGTACAAGTCCGAGCCCAAGATGGACGGCGTCACCATCCACTACGGCAGCATGCCGGGCGGCCCGATCGACCACTTCAACCGCGGCTTCAGCGCGACCCACGAGGTCGGCCACTGGCTCGGGCTGTACCACACGTTCCAGGACGGCTGCGGCGGCCAGGGCGACCGGGTGTCCGACACCCCGGCCGAACGCGACCCCACCAACGGCTGCCCGTCCGGGAAGGACACCTGCCCCGCACGCGGTGACGACCCCGTCCACAACTTCATGGACTACAGCTACGACACGTGCATGACGTCGTTCACCGCCGGACAGGGCGCGCGCATGCACAAAGTCTGGGCCGCCTACCGCCGCTGACGCCCGCACCGCACCCACGCCCCGGCGGGGCCTGCTGCGCGGCGCGTCGGCAGGCCTGCTGCGCGGCGGGTCGGCGGGCCTGCTGCGCGGCTCGTTAGCGTGCCTTGTAGGCGGTGAGGAGGCGGTCGGCATCGTCGGGCGGCAGGCGGCGCACGGCCTCGCGGATCGTGACGCCGGAGACGTCGGCGATGTGGTCCTGCACCCAGGCCGACACCCAGCCGGGGTCCTTCTTCGACAGCTCTCGTAACACCCACCCCAATGCCTTGCGGATGAAGAACTCGTTCTCCTCTAGGAGGGCGTCCCCGTATCTGGTGAGCCGGTCCAGATCCGGTGTCCCGGCCCGAACGCCCGGTAGCAGCGCCAGTAGCGACGTGCGCCGGATCCACAGGTAAGGGTCGCTCACCCACGCGTCCAGGGCCTCCCCCAGATCAGGGAAGCGGAGGACGAGCACGCCGACCACCTTCTCGGCGAGATGGTCCACCAGCGCCCAGGTCGCCGAGTCGCGGATGAGCCGCTCCGCCACGGCCAGGTCCCCCGGCTCCAGCAGCTCGACCCGCCTGGCCAGCACTTCCACGGCCGCCATGCGAGCCTCGTGGACGGGACGGCCCCCGTCCGTCACCGTCCACAGCGCGTCCACGAGCCCGAGCAACTCGTCGCGCGCCGGCCTGGCCCTGACCGCCCGCAGCGCCACCTTCCGCAGTGCCGGAACGGGCACCCCGATGTGCGCGAGATCGCTCTTCAGGTAGCGCTTCTCGCTGTCGGCGCGCACCGGGTCGGCTTGGGCGCGGAGCTCGTCCAGGATCCGCGCGGCCTCGCCCTCGACGTCCATGCCGGCGACGCTACGCGGTCCCTCCGACAATGCGGCGCTCACGCTACATCGCCGGTCCGACAATCCGGCGCTCGCGCCATGGCACCCGATTCCCCCTTTTCTCCGCCTATTTGTTCAGGTTTGCCAAAGACGCGGCCCTTGTCGGCAATCACCCTTGTTCCAGCGATGACTCCGCTCCCCCGCGCGCCGTCCCCCGGGCGCGCCGCCCCCAAGGAGTTCCATGAAACGCGCTGGAATCGCCACCGCCATCGGCATGCTCGCCGCGTTCACCGCCTACGCGCCGGCAGCCGCCCCCGCCCTCTCCGCTCCCGTTCCGGGCGCGAAGTGCAGCTCCGAGTCCGCCGCCGCGCAGGCCCGCGTCCGCGCGGGCTCCCACGTCACCGAGCGCCATCAACCCGGCGCCGCGAAGGTGTCGGCGATGGAGAAGGACTTCCGCAACCGTCTCGGGCAGCTCGCCACCTCCGGCCGCGTCAAGGCCGCCGCCGCGATGACCGTCCGGGTGCATTTCCAGGTCATCACCAGCGGCAGCACGGGCAGCCTGACCGACGCGACCCTCAGCAAGCAGCTGAAGGTCCTCAACGACGCATACGCGCCCAGCGGGGTCTCCTTCACCCTCGCCTCCGTCAAGCGGACGAACAACCCGGCATGGTTCTCCGACCCCGAGGGCAACGAGACCGCGATGAAGAGCGCGCTCCACACCGGCGGCGCCCAGGACCTCAACCTCTACACCGCCGACCTGGGCGACAGCCTCCTCGGCTGGGCCACGTTCCCGAGCGACTACCGTTCCCATCCCACGATGGACGGCGTCGTCATCCACTACCAGAGCGTCCCCGGCGGTCCGCTGACCAACTACAACGAGGGCGACACCGCCACCCACGAGGTCGGCCACTGGATGGGCCTCTACCACACGTTCCAGGGCGGCTGCAGCGGCCAAGGCGACCGCGTCTCCGACACCCCGGCCGAACAGAGCCCCGCCTCGGGCTGCCCCACCGGCCGCGACACCTGCTCCTCGTCCGGGCTGGACCCCATCCATAACTTCATGGACTACAGCTACGACTCCTGCATGTACGAGTTCACCCCGGGCCAGACCCAGCGCATGCGCGACCAGTGGGCCGCCTACCGCGCCTGACCTGGCCCGTCCCGGCGCCGGAGCCCCACCCCTCCGGCGCCGGGCACTCTCCTCCCGCACCGTCAGACGCCAGCGAAACGAGGGGCACGCCACCGAGTGGCTCCGTGCGTCCGGGCGGGTGTCCGGCTGAGCTTCTCCCGGCCCGGTCGGCCGGAGTTATCCACAGAATGACGTTCCACTTCCCGGGATTCGGCCGGGCGGTGAGCATGGGACGCGGTGGGCCTGCCAGAAAGGACCGGCCGCCGCCCGGCTCGGAGGCGGGGACGAACCGGGTCGCGGAACCGGTCAGGTGATCTCGACGATCGGAAGGTGGAGTGCCGCTGGAGCATCCGGGGGGACGACGGGATTCTTCGGAAGGACGGGGGTGATTCTTCGATAGGTGCCGCCCAGCTCGGGGCGAGAGTCGGCCTCGCCCCGGTTGGGCCAGAGGGACATCGCGCGTTCGGCCTGCGCGGTGATCGTGAGGGACGGGTTGACGCCGAGGTTGGCGGAGACCGCCGAGCCGTCCACGATGTGCAGGCCCGGATGCCCGTACGCCCGGTGGTAGGCGTCGATGACGCCGGATGCGGCGGAGTCGCCGATGGCGCAGCCACCGAGGAAGTGCGCGGTCATCGGGACGTCGAACAGGTCGCCCCAGGTGCCGCCGGCGATCCCGCCGATCTCCTCGCCGATCAGGCGGGTCGCCCGGTGGCCCTCGGGGATCCAGGTGGGGTTCGGCTCCCCGTGCCCCGCGGACGCGCGGACGTCCCAGCCGAACGGCCCCTTCTTCGGGCTCAGGGTGATCGAGTTGTCCCGGGTCTGCATGACCAGCGCGATCACCGTGCGCTCGGACCAGTGCCGCACGTCGAACAGCTGGAGGAGGTCACGGGGGCGGCGCACCACCTCGCGCGCGAACTTCAGGAGGCGGGGGGTGTGCCGCTCGCCGGGCCGGTCCCCGTCGATCAGGAGGGTCTGCAGTCCGGCGAGGAGGTTCGACCCGCGGCCGTAGCGGACGGGTTCGATGTGGGTCTCGGGAGTCGGATGGAAGGAGGAGGTGATCGCGACGCCCTTGGAGAAGTCCGGGCCCGGTGTGCCGTTGCGGCGGCCGCCGCCCAGGATGGCCTCGGAGTTCGTGCGGGTCAGCGCGCCCAGCCGATCGGACAGGCGCGGGAGCAGACCGGTGCTCTTCAGCTTGTGCAGCAGCTTCTGGGTGCCGTAGGTGCCCGCGGCGAACACCACCTGCTCGGCGGTGAGCGTCCTGCGGTTGCGCCCGAACGAGCCGGTCCGCACGATCTCGACGGCGTAGCCGCCGCCCGCCAGCGGCCGCACCGAGGTCACGCGGCTGAGCGGCATCACCCGGGCGCCGGCCTTCTCGGCGAGGTACAGGTAGTTCTCGGTGAGCATGTTCTTCGCGCCGTGGCGGCAGCCCACCATGCACTCGCCGCACTCCAGGCAGCCGCGGCGGCGCGGGCCCGCGCCGCCGAAGAACGGGTCGGCGCTCTCGACGCCCGCGCCCCCGCCGAAGTAGACGCCCACCGGGGTCTTGACGAAGGTGCCGGCCGCGCCCATCCGGTCGGCGACCTTCCTCATGACCTTGTCGGCCTCGGTCGTGGTCGGGTTCTCCACGACGCCGAGCATCCGTTTGGCCTGGTCGTAGAAGGGGGCGAGCTCGTCCTGCCAGTCGGTGATGTGCGCCCACTGCCCGTCCTGGAAGAACGGCGCGGGCGGCACGTACAGGGTGTTGGCGTAGTTGAGCGACCCTCCGCCGACGCCCGCGCCGGCCATCACCATGACCCGGCTGGACTTCGCCCCGCGGATGAGGTGCAGCCGCTGGATCCCGGTGAGGCCCAGCGCGGGCGCCCACAGGTAGCGGGAGACGCGCCAGTTCGTCCTCGGCAGCGCGGGGTAGCGGGAGCCGGGGGCGGCGGACGGGGCGGTGTCGAACCGGCGGCCCGCCTCGATCACGCCGACCTTGTACCCCTTCTCGGTCAGCCGCAGCGCCGAGACGCTGCCGCCGAACCCCGACCCGACGACGAGCACGTCATAGTCGTGCTTCACGGCCATCCTTACTTGATCCGCAGCTTCTTCATCAGCTTGATCCCGGTGGCCATGACGTCGGCGAACCTGTCGTAGCCGATGGAGCCGGGGGGCTCGAGGTCCATGATGTGCTGGCTCGCGATGGTCTGCACCTCGGTGAACTTCAGCATGCCCTCGGAGCCGTGCCGGCGGCCCACGCCGGACTGCTTCATCCCGCCCATCGGCGAGTCGTAGGACGCGTAGGCGGCGCCGTACCCGTCGTTGATGTTGACGGTGCCGGCCTGCAGCCGCGCGGCGACGCCGCGGGCCCGTGCGGGGTTCTTGGTCCACACCGAGGCGTTCAGGCCGTAGGGGGTGTCGTTGGCGCGCGCGATGACCTCGTCCTCGTCCCGGTACTTGTAGACCGCGACGACCGGGCCGAACGTCTCGTTGGCGCACAGGTCCATGTCGCCGGTGACGTCGGCGAGGAGGGTCGGCTCGTAGAACAGCGGGCCGATGTCCGGACGGGCCTTGCCGCCGGCGAGGACGGTCGCGCCCTCCTTGACGGCCTGGTCGACGTGCCGCGTCACCGCGTCCAGCTGGCGCTCGTAGGTCAGCGAGCCCATCTCGGCCTGGAAGTCCAGTCCGGTGCCGAGTTTCATCCCCTTGACCAGCTCGACCAGGCGCGGAACGAACCGGTCGTAGATGTCCTCGTGGACGTACATCCGCTCGATCGAGATGCACAGCTGCCCGGCGTTGGTGAAGCACGCCCGGACGGCGCCGCGCGCGGTCCGCTCGACGTCGGCGTCCGCCATCACGATCATCGGGTTCTTGCCGCCGAGCTCCAGCGAGTACGAGACCAGCCGGGGCGCGACCCGCTCGGCGATCGCCTTGCCGCCGCGGGTGGAACCGGTGAACGAGACGTAGTCGGCGTTGTCGATCAGCGGGTCGCCGATCTTTCCGGGGTCGCCGACGACGATCTGCCACAGGTCGCGCGGCAGCCCCAGGGAGACCAGCAGGTCCAGCACCCACAGGCTGGACAGGCACGTCTGGGTGTCCGGCTTGTGGATCACCGCGTTGCCCGCCATCAGCGCCGGCGCGATGTCGCTGGCGCCGAGCGCGAACGGGTAGTTCCACGGCGCGATCAGCGCGACGACGCCCTTGGGGTGCCGCAGCTCCCGCACGCGGGTGAGGCCCGGCATCATGCCCTGCCTGCGGTGCGGCTTCAGCAGCTTCCCGGCCCGCCGCGCGTAGTAGAGCGAGCACAGCGCCACGTCGAGGAACTCCTCCATCGCGTGGCGGCGGGCCTTGCCGGTCTCCAGCTGGATGACGTCGAGGATCTCCTCGCGCCGGTCGACCAGCGCGTCCGAGAGCCTCAGGAACGGCTTGACGCGCTCGCTCACCGGGAGCGCGGCCCACGCGCGCTGCGCCTCGCGGGCCCGCTCGTAGGCGGCCAGGACGTCGTCCGCGCCGGACAGCGGCACCGTCGCGAGCGGCTCGCCCGTGAACGGGGTGGGGATCGTGACCGTCTCGGCGCCGCCCGATGCGACATGGGAGGCCAGCCGATCGATCAGGGACTGCGGGAGCTCGTGCGTTGCCTCGCCTTTGGCAGGGACCGTCGGGGATGCCATGCAGGCAGCGTATGACCCCCTGGCCATTTTTGGCTACCCGCAGGTAACAGGGCACTTGCCGTGAAATGCCCCACCTTCGTGGGGTTTCCTCGTCCGGCACTGACAACCGTCCACCGAACGGACCGTTCCAACCCGGGGAGAGTTGCGCAACTCCGGGACTGACCGCGCCGGACCGGTGTATTCCGAGAACAGGAGGAGAATCCGGCGCCCATCCCGCCGCTCCCGGACGTCCGCTGCCGCGCATCCGGGAGTGCCGTGGACGCGCGCCATGGCAGCGGAGGGAACAGCACATGAACGACGCCCACGGCGACCTACGGCCCGAGGGTGACCCGACGGACGCGAGCGACACCCGCTCCCCGCGCCCGCCCAGCGGCGGCAGCCCCACCCCGTCCGCACCCCCCACCGAGACCACCGCGTCCACCGGCACGGCCACGCTGCCGGGCGGCCCCGCCGGTGGCTCCGACCGCCCCGCCCCGGCCGGAGGCACGACGACCACCCCCAGCGCGAGCACGGCCGTCCCGTCCGGATCTCGCGCCGTCCACGCCGAGACCGCGGGCCGGCGGACCCCGCTCGCCGAAACCTCGCCCGGTCGCGACACCGGCGGAGCGATCGCCACCACGACCCGTCCAGGCGACGTGAGCCCCCTCGCGGAGGAATCGGGCGAGCCGTCCCCGCGCGCCACCGTCCCTCCCGCCCGAGTGGGCGAACCCGAGGACGGGAGCCTGCCTACCGGGATGCCCGGTGGAACACCGCCCCCCGGCTTCGGCGGCGGCCCCTTGACCCGGGAGCCGCGGACGTTCCAGCCAGGCACCGGCCAGGGCGGCCGGCAGCCCGCCCGCGGAACGGCACCAGGAGGGCAGGTCAGCGCACGGCAGGAGCGCCGGGAGCAGACACGCACGGCCCTGCTGTCGGCGGCCGAACGCCTGTGGGCGGAGCGCGGCATCCACGGTGCCTCGCTCGACGACATCGCCGCGGCGGCCGGGCTGACCAAGGGGGCGGTGTACTCCAACTTCGCCGGGAAGACGGATCTGCTGCTGGCCCTGCTCGAACGGTTCACCAGCGACCGGCTCGGCACGGACGTCTGCGACGAACTGCGGTCCGCCGACCAGTCGCGCGACGAGGACGAGCGCACCGGACGCGGCGCCGCACGCGACGGCTCCGACGACCGCGCGCGCAGGCTCGCACTCCTGCTGGTCGAGTTCTGGCTGTACGGCATGCGCGACTACGCGGCGGGCTGGCGGATCGCCGACTGGTACGCCGAGCGCCGCGCCCACATGGCCAGCGAACTGCGGGACGTAGACGGCATCGCCCCGTCCGAGCGCGCGGCCCTCGCCATGGCGCTGGACTTCGGGCTCGCGTTCCAGCACCTGCTCGACCCCGACCGCGTGCCCGCGGACCTGTACTCGACCGGCATCGACCTGATGCTCGGCCGCGCCGCCTCCTGACCACCCCCCAGCCGCACCCCACCAACCCATGTGCGCACTCAGCGGGATGGGGCCATCTAGGCGGGGTCGCTTGCTCGGCGGGCGGGTCTCCGGGCTGGCGTGGGCGGTCTTCGGGTGTTGCCGGGCTCGTCTTGTGTTCGGGTCGGCCCATCTGGACGGCGGAGATGGGGTGGCGGGGAGCGCGGCGGGGAGGGGGCCGTCTGCGGGCAGTCTGCACTCGGCTGCGAAGCCAGGTTTTGCTGAGCCTGGCTTCGCAGCGGGATGCGCGGTGGACCGGTGAGCGGCCGGCGGCGGACAGGAGCCGTGCGGTGCGTGCGGCGACGCGGCCCCGGTGCAGATCCTCGGCGCAGGCGCGGGATGGCGGGCGCCAGCAGCCGGGACGCTGCGTGGAGCGGAGGGCGCCGGACTGGGGCCCTGCGTGGGACGCAGGGCACGTCAGTAGCGGGGCCCCTGCGTGAGTGCGGAGGGCACCAGTAAGCGGAGGGCCTGCGTGGAGCGGACGTCACCGGGCTGGGGCCCTGCGTGGGGCGGAGGACACCAGTAGCCGGGGCCCTGCTAGCCAGGGCCCTGCGCTGGGCGGAGGGCGCCACTGGGCCAGGGCCCTGCGTGAGACGGAGGACACCGGTGGCCGGGGTCCTGCGTGGGGCGGAGGGCGCCGGTAGCCGGGCTCTGCGTTTGTCGGGTTACGGGGTTGCGGTGGGGACGATGTCGGGGGCGCCTCGGCGGCTGGCGTCGGCTTCCTGGTCGTCGTCCTTGGCCTGGGAGGCGCGTTCGGCCTCGACGCGCTTGCGGTAGTACTCGATCTCGCGGTCGCGCTGCTTCTTGGACCAGCCGAGGACGGGGGCGAGGAGGTCGGCGGCCTCCTGGGCGACGTTGACGCCGCGGTCCCAGGTCTCGATGGAGATGCGGGTACGGCGGGCGAGGACGTCGTTGAGGTGGCGGGCGCCCTCGTGCGAGGCGGCGTAGACGACCTCGGCGCGCAGGTAGTCGTCGGCGCCGCTCAGCGGCTTGCCGAGGTCGGGCTTGTCGGAGATGAGCTCGAGCAGGTCGTCGGTGAGGGTGCCGTAGCGGCGCAGCAGGTGCTCGACGCGGGCGACGTGCACGCGGTAGCGGGCGGCGAGGCGGTGGCGGGCGTTCCACATGGCCTGGAAGCCGTCGCCGCCGACCAGCGGGACCCGGTCGGTGCAGGATTCGGGGATCTTGCCGTCGAGGCCGTGGGCGACGGCGTCGATGGCGTCCTTGGCCATGACGCGGTAGGTGGTGTACTTGCCGCCCGCGACCAGGACGAGGCCGGGGACGGGGTGCGCGACGACGTGCTCGCGGGACAGCTTGGACGTCTCGTCGGTCTCACCGGTGAGCAGGGGCCGCAGCCCCGCGTACACGCCTTCGACGTCGTCATGGGTGAGGGGCGTCGTCAGGACCGTGTTGACGTGGTCGAGGACGTACTCGATGTCGGCCCTGGACGCGGCGGGGTGGGCCCGGTCGAGGTCCCAGGCGGTGTCGGTGGTGCCGATGATCCAGTGCCGTCCCCACGGGATGACGAACAGCACGGACTTCTCGGTGCGCAGGATGATCCCGGTCGAGGAATGGATGCGGTCCTTGGGGACGACGAGGTGGATGCCCTTGGACGCCTTGACGTGGATCTGCCCGCGTCCGCCGACGAGTTCCTGGATGTCGTCGGTCCAGACGCCGGTGGCGTTGACGACCTGCTTGGCGCGGACCTCGCTGGTCGTGTTGCCTTCGAGGTCGCGGATGCGCAGGCCGGTGACGCGCTCGCCCTCGCGCAGGAAGCCGATGGCCTGGGTGCGAGACGCGATCTGGGCGCCGTACTCGGCGGCGGTGCGCAGCAGCGTCATGACGAAGCGGGCGTCGTCGACCTGCGCGTCCCAGTACTGGATGGCGCCGGTGAAGGCGTCCTTGCGCAGGGACGGCGCGAGCCGCAGCGCGCCGCGGCGGGTCAGGTGCCGGTGGTGCGGGACACCGCGACTGTTGCCCATCTGCAGCGACAGCAGGTCGTAGAGCGCGACGCCTGCACCGAAGTAGGCGCGTTCCCACACGTGGTGGGTGGTCGGCAGCAGGAACGGGACGGGACGCACCAGGTGCGGCGCGATCTGCTGGAGCAGCAGGCTGCGCTCGGTGAGCGCCTCGCGGACCAGGTCGAAGTTGTACTGCTCCAGGTAGCGCAGCCCGCCGTGGATCAGCTTGGACGACCGCGAGGACGTCCCGGACGCGTAGTCGCGGGCCTCGACCACAGCGACCGTGAGGCCGCGGGTGGCCGCGTCGAGCGCGGCGCCGGCCCCGACGATCCCGCCGCCGACGACCACGACGTCGAACTCCTCGCGCGCCATCCGGTCGAGCGAGGCGGCACGTTCGGCAGGGCCGAGCCGTGAGCTGCCGAGCCCGGTCACAGGTGATCCCGTCATCGCGATTCCCCCCAGATCGGTTCGTTCTACGAGCAGTACCTACCCAACAGTAGGGACAGGTCCACCCGCACGACGCCCGATTCGGCGTGGGGTCGCTCTCAGTCGGTGGACCGGCGCGGCGCCACCACCACCTGTACCCGCTGGAACTCCTTCAACTCCGTGTAGCCGGACGTCGCCATCGCGCGGCGCAGCGCGCCGATCAGGTTCATCGAGCCGTCCGCGACGTGCGAGGGGCCGTGCAGGATCTGCTCCAGAGAGCCGATGGTGCCGAGGTTCAGGCGGGTGCCGCGGGGGACGTCGCCGTGGTGGGCCTCGCTGCCCCAGTGGTAGCCGCGGCCGGGCGCCTCGCTGGACCGGGCGAACGGCGAGCCGACCATGACGGCGTCGGAGCCGCAGGCGAACGCCTTGGCGATGTCGCCGCTGTTGGTCATGCCGCCGTCGGCGATGACGTGCACGTACCGTCCGCCGGACTCGTCCATGTAGTCGCGGCGGGCGGCGGCGACGTCGGCGACGGCGGTGGCCATCGGGACGGCGACGCCGAGGACGGTCCGGGTAGTGTGCCCGGAGCCGCCGCCGAACCCGACGAGCACGCCGGCGGCGCCGGTGCGCATCAGGTGCAGCGCGGCGGTGTAGGTGGAGCAGCCGCCGACGATGACGGGGACGTCGAGGTCGTAGATGAACTGCTTGAGGTTCAGCGGCTCGGCGCGTCCGGACACGTGCTCGGCGGACACGGTGGTGCCGCGGATGACGAACAGGTCGACGCCCGCGTCGATGACGGCCTTGTGGAACTGGGCGGTGCGCTGCGGGGACAGCCGCGCCGCGACGGTGACGCCGGCGTCGCGGATCTCCTGGATCCGGCGACCGATCAGCTCCTCCTTGATCGGCGCGGTGTAGATCTCCTGGAGCCGGCGGGTGGCGGCGGCGTCGTCCAGCCCGGTGATCTCGGCGAGCAGCGGCTCGGGGTCCTCGTAGCGGGTCCACAGGCCTTCGAGGTCGAGCACGGCGAGGCCGTCCATCCGGCCCATCGCGATCGCGACGGCGGGGCTGACCACGCTGTCCATCGGCGCGACGACCAGCGGCATCTCGAACCGGTAGGCGTCGATCTGCCAGGCGACGCTGACCTCCTCCGGGTCGCGCGTGCGGCGCGACGGGACGATGCCGATGTCGTCGAAGGCGTACGCCCGCCGGCCGCTCTTGCCCCGGCCGATCTCCACCTCAGCAGCCACTGCGCCCTTCCTCCACCTCGCGGACAAGCCAGTGTTCCCGCCGGCGGCGGGAACGAGCCCCGCAAGAGCTTACGGCAGGTCGCGGCGCACCCCGCGACCAGGACGGATCCGGCCCCGGCCGCAGTGGCCCGGCAGGCTCGGCCGCAGTGGGCCGGCAGGCTCGGCCGCAGTGGCCTGGCGGGCCCGGACGCGGTGGGCCGGCAGGCTCGGTCGCAATGCCCGGCGGGCCCAGCTGCGGCGGCGGGCGGGCCCGGCCGCGAGGGTGAGCGGGCCGGGGGTCAGCGGCCCTGGTAGTTGGGGGCCTCGACGGTCATCTGGATGTCGTGCGGGTGGCTCTCGCGCAGGCCGGCCGGGCTGATGCGCATGAGCTGGCCGCGCTCCTGCAGCTCGGGGATCGTGCGGGTCCCCGCATACCACATCGACTGGTGGAGGCCGCCGACGAGCTGGTGGGCGACGTTGGCGAGCGGGCCGCGGTAGGGCACCTGGCCCTCGACGCCCTCGGGGATCAGCTTCTCCTCGGCGCTGACGTCGGCCTGCGCGTAGCGGTCCTTGGAGTAGGACGCGCCGCGCTCGCGGTTGCGCATCGCGCCGAGCGAGCCCATCCCCCGGTACGACTTGTACTGCTTGCCGTGCACGAAGATCAGCTCGCCGGGGGACTCCTCGACGCCGGCGAGCAGGCTGCCGAGCATCACCGTGTCGGCGCCCGCGACCAGGGCCTTGGCGATGTCGCCGGAGTACTGCAGGCCGCCGTCGCCGATCACCGGCACGCCGGCCTCCTTGGCGGCGCGGGCCGCCTCGAAGATCGCGGTGAGCTGCGGGACGCCGACGCCGGCGACGATCCGGGTGGTGCAGATCGAGCCGGGCCCGACGCCGACCTTGACCGCGTCCGCGCCCGCGTCGATCAGCAGCTTCGCGCCCGCGTACGTGGCGACGTTCCCGCCGACGACCTGGACGGACGCGTTCGTCTTGATCGTGGCGATGGTGTCGGCGACGCCCTTGGAGTGGCCGTGCGCGGTGTCCACGACGACCACGTCGGTGCCGGCCTCGATGAGCGCCTGCGCGCGCTTGATCGCGTCCTCGCCGACGCCGACCGCGGCGGCGACGAGCAGCCGGCCGTCGGCGTCCTTGGTGGAGTCGGGGTACTGCTCGCTCTTGGTGAAGTCCTTGGTGGTGATCAGGCCCTTGAGCCGGCCGTCGGCGTCCACGAGCGGGAGCTTCTCCACCTTGTTGCCCGCCAGCAGCCGGAACGCCTCGTCGCGCGACACGTCCACCGGCGCGGTGACCAGCGGCATCGGGGTCATGACCTCGCGCACCGAACGGGACAGGTCGGATTCGAAGCGCATGTCGCGGTTCGTCACGATGCCGACCAGGACGCCGCGTACGTCCGTCACCGGGACACCGGAGATCCGGTACCGGGCGCACAGCGCCTCGACGTCGGCGAGGGTCGCGTCCGGCAGACAGGTCACCGGATTGGTGATCATCCCGGCCTCGGACCGCTTCACCCGGTCGGCCTTGCCCGCCTGCTCCTCGATCGACATGTTGCGGTGCAGCACGCCGATGCCGCCCTGCCGCGCCATCGCCACCGCCGTGCGGGCCTCGGTCACCGTGTCCATCGCCGCCGACACCAGCGGGATCCGCAGCGAGATCTCCCGGGTCAGCCGCGTCGTGGTGTCGGCCTCCCCCGGCTGCAGGTCGGAGTAGCCCGGCAGCAGCAGCACGTCGTCGAAGGTCAGGCCCTGCGGGAGGAACTTGGCGGGCTCGGCGGCGGGGTTCATGGTGGCCTTCCCTTGTGGTGGCATCGAGCGGTGGCGGTATCCGGCCAGGTCACGGCGACCCTGTCCCCATGGTAGGCCGTCGTCCCGCGCCGGGACGGGCTGTTGCGGACACCGGGCACGTGGCCTTGATGACACCCCGTAACGCGCGCCGCGCCCACCCGCATTCCCCCACCGGACGGGACCTCCCGCCCCGGATACGCCGTGGCATCGGACACGCAGGGTAGTTGTTCACGCACGGAGGAGACCGGGGGGTGCACCTGGCGGGGCGGTGCGCAGTAGCGTGGACTCGTGCACGACGATGCCCCGCTCGACCCGTTCGCCGGAGACCCGGAGGATCCGGCGGCGTCGCTCGGCGACCCCCGCGAGGAGGCCGCCCCGCTGAGCGTGGCCGAGCGCGAGGACGTGCTCGCCGACCTCGCCGACCTGGAGGTCTTCCGGGCGCTGCTGGAGCCGCTCGGGGTCCGCGGCCTCACCGTCGACTGCGCCGACTGCGGCAAGCTGCACTACATCGACTGGGACCTGCTGCACGGCAACCTGCGCCACCTGCTCGACCAGGGCCTGCCCCGGGTGCACGAACCCGCCCTGTCCCCCGACCCCGTCGACTACGTGAGCTGGGAGTACGCCCGCGGCTACGTCGACGGCGTGATCGACAGCGAAGAGGGCCGCGACGAGAACTGACCGGCGGCTGGAGCGCAGCGGAAGCCGCCGGTCAGTTGCTGTTGCGGGGGCGGCCCGCGGGCAGTGGCTTAGTTCTGGTCTGGGGTTTCGTAGTGGTGCATGCGCTTTTCGGCGCGTTTGCGGATGTCCTCGATGGTGCGGCGCGTGTCGTCGTCGGGCGGGGCGGACGGGCGGACCATCGGGGTGACGCGCGGCGCCCGCGTGCGGTGGGGCGCGGTGCGGTGCGGGCGGCCGGGGGCGCGGAGAAGGTGTTCCAGGTTCCGCTTGATGCGGTCGTAGTCCTGGTGGCCCGCGTCCTCGGCGGCCGGAGTTCCGGCGGCAGGAACGGCCGGTGTGGGCGTGGGCGCCGTCGCGCCCGGCGCCTGCGGCGTGCGGGGCGGGGCGTGGGTGCCCGCGGCGGTGTCCTTGGCGCCGGGTTCGGCGCGGCCGGTCACGCCGGCGCCGGCGGGCGGGGGCC
>NZ_BAAAMR010000154.1:0-17329 GCF_039529375.1 Actinomadura napierensis | reverse complement strand
GCCGGGCGCCCCCGAGGCCCCGCGCGCGCGGGGCGACCTCGGCGATGCGGGCGCGAGCGGCGCCGGCGGCGATGACGCCCATGTCCGGGTGCTCGACCAGTTGCGGTCGGCGAGCGGGCCGCTGTCGCTGGCGGAGATCAGGCACGCGACCGGGCTCGGGCTGCTGGAGGTGGCCGACGCGGTCGAGCGGCTGCACGACCGGGGGCTGGTCGCGATCGAGCGGGAGATCGACGAGGTCGTCCGGCTGACCGGGCGGTGATCGGAGCCGGATGGCCGGATACCTGGTCGCGGTCTCGCTGAGCTGCCTGGTCGGCGTCGCCGAGCTGGTCAGCCGGTACCGGGACCGCCCCACCACGCTGGTCCGGGTGCCGAGCACCTGGGCGTACGTGCTGATCAACGGGGGAGCGGGCGCCGGGTCGCTGCTGCTCCTGCACACCTTCGGCTGGCGCTTCGGGGTGACGTCGCCGCACGTGGCGGCGGCGACGCAGGTGCTGGTCGCCAGCCTCGGCTCGATGATGGTGTTCCGCAGCGCGGTGTTCACCGTCCGCGTCGGCGACGAGGACGTCGCGGTCGGGCCGAGCACGCTGCTGACCTCGCTGCTGGCCGCCGCGGACCGCGGCGTCGACCGGATGCAGGCCAAGACCCGCGCGCAGGAGGCGGGGGAGATCATGCGCGGGGTCTCGTTCGCCAAGTCGCGGCTGGCGCTGCCGGCGTACTGCCTCGGCCTGCTGCAGAACGTCTCCGCCGAGGACCAGGCGGACCTGCGCACCGCCGTGGACGCGCTGGCCGGCAGCGAGATGACCGACGGGCAGATGGCCCTCAACCTCGGGCTGCTGCTGATGAACGTGGCGGGTCCGGACGTGCTGCGCGCCGCCGTCGACACGCTGCGCGACGAGATCTTGGCGGACGCGCCGTCCCGCGTCCCGCTGCCGCGCAACGGCCAGGCCCGCGCGGGCGGCGACGGCGACCAGCACGCCGAGATGGCGCGCTCGAACCCCGACCAGTGACCCGGAACCGGCGTGGCGATGGGAACGCCCGCGCGGTCGCGCCGGGCGAGACGCGACCGCACGGGCGGTCGTCCCGTCACCGGGGTGGGTCGGTGACGGGACCGGGGCTGGCCTTCATGGCCCGAGGCGGCATGACCCGCCCTCCGGGCCGCGGACTCAGTGGTAGGTGTGCTCGGCGGCCGGGTAGGCGCCGCTGACGACCTCTTCGGCGTAGGTGCGGGCGGCGTCGCTGAGCACGCCGCCGATGTCGGCGAACTTCTTGACGAACTTGGCGGTGTGCGGGGTGAGCCCGGCCATGTCCTGCCAGACCAGCACCTGGGCGTCGGTCTGGTTACCGCCGCCGATGCCGATCGTCGGGATGGACAGCGACGAGGTGACGCGGCCGGCGAGGTCCTCGGGGACGCATTCGAGCACGACGGAGAACGCGCCGGCGGCCTCCAGGGCCTTGGCGTCGGCCATCAGCTCCTCGCCCGCCTGGCCGCGGCCCTGCACCCGGTAGCCGCCGAAGACGTTCACCGACTGCGGGGTGAGGCCGAGGTGGCCCATCACCGGGATGCCGGCGGCGACCATCGCCTCGACCTGCGGCAGGATCCGGCGGCCGCCCTCCACCTTGACGGCGTGCGCGCCGGTCTCCTTGAGGAAGCGGGTGGCGGCCGCGAGCGCCTCGGGGATGCCGGTCTGGTACGAGCCGAACGGCAGGTCGGCGACGACCATCGCGCGCTTGGAGCCGCGGACGACGGCGGCGGCGAGGGGGATCAGGTCGTCGACGGTGACCGGGATGGTCGAGTCGTAGCCGTAGACGACCATCGCGGCGGAGTCGCCGACGAGGAGCACGGGGATGCCGGCCTCGTCGAAGATCCGCGCGGTGAGGGCGTCGTAGGCGGTGAGCATCGGCCACTTCTCGTGCCGCTCCTTGGCGGCGGCGATGTCGCGTACGGTGACCCGTCGCCCGCCGGTACCGCCGTACAGTGCGGTCGGCTGTGCGGGCGGCGCTACAGAAGAAGACATGCAGAACCTCCGGTCTTGAGGCGCCACGGTGGCGTACCCAGACGGATCCGATGGTGCCACTTCGAAAACGATTCGGGTAGCCCCCGAGATTCCCGGATCTTTCCGGCGCCCGGCCGGAACAAAATACGAAACGCTACGGTTGCGTATCGATGCATGGCGGCGTACGTTCCTTACGAAACGAGACGTAGCCGTATCGCATTCCCCCCGTCCACGATCCAAGGAGCACTGTGGACTCCCAGACCGTCCAGCGGCGCCGGTGGTACATCCTCGGCGTCCTGACCGTGAGCCTGCTGGTGGTGGTGCTCGACAACACCATCCTCAACGTCGCGCTCAAGACCATCGCCGACCCGGCGAAGGGCCTCGGCGCCACCCAGAGCCAGCTCGAGTGGTCGATCAACTCCTACACGCTGGTCTTCGCCGGCCTGCTGTTCACCTTCGGCGTCATCGGCGACCGGATCGGCCGCAAGCGCGTGCTGATGGGCGGCATGGCGGTGTTCGCCCTCGCCTCGCTGGCGTCGGCGTACGCGCAGTCGCCCGACCAGCTCATCTACGCCCGCGCCCTGATGGGACTCGGCGGCGCCGCGATCATGCCGCAGACGCTGTCGATCATCTCCAACGTGTTCGAGCCGCACGAGCGCGCCCGCGCCATCGGCATCTGGGCCGGCGCCGTCGGCCTCGGCGTCGCCATCGGCCCGCTCACCGGCGGCCTGCTGCTCGCCCACTTCTGGTGGGGCTCGGTCTTCCTCATCAACGTGCCGGTCATCATCGCCGGCGTCACGCTGATCGCGTTCCTGGTGCCCGAGTCGCGCAATCCCAGCCCCGGACGGCTCGACCCGATCGGCGTCGTGCTGTCGGTCGTCGGCCTGGTCGTGGTGTCGTACGGCATCATCCAGGGCGGTGACAAGGGCGAATGGCTGGCCCTGAGCACCCTCGGCCCGATCCTCGCCGGCCTCGCGGTCCTCGCCCTGTTCGTCTGGCACGAGGCCCACACGGCCTCGCCGGCCTTCGACGTCCGGCTCTTCAAGGACGCCCGCATGTCGGCCGCCGTCGCGTCCATCGCGCTGTGCTTCTTCGCGGCCACCGGCGTGTTCTTCTTCACCAGCTTCTACATGCAGTCCGTGCGGGGGCTCAGCGCGCTGGAGTCCGGCGCGATGGTGCTGCCCTTCGCCGCCGCCCAGCTGATCTTCTCCCCGCGCAGCGCGGGCATGGTCCGCCGGTTCGGCGCGAAGGCCGTCTGCACGTCCGGGCTGCTGCTGGTCACCGTCGCGCTGGCGAGCTACCAGTTCGTCGGCACGGACACCCCCATGTGGATCCTCGGCGTGATCTTCTTCGTGCAGGGCGCCGGGATGGCCAACGTGATGCCGCCCGCGACCGAGTCGGTCATGTCCGCGCTGCCCCGCGAGAAGGCGGGCGCCGGATCGGCCGTCAACAACGTCGCCCGGCAGGTCGCGGTCGCGATGGGCGTCGCCGTCCTCGGCTCCGTCGTCGCGTCGGTGTACCGCGGCGACCTGCACGACCGGCTCGCCGCGCTGCCCGCCGGCGCCCGCGAGGCCGCCGGCGAGTCCATCGAGGGCGCGCACGCCGTCGCCGCCCGGATGGGCACCGCGGGCCAGGGCCTGGTCGGCCCCGCCGACACCGCGTTCGTGCACGCCATGCACACCGCGTCGATCGCCGCCGCCGTCGTGTCGTTCCTCGGCGCCCTGGTCGTCCTGAAGTGGATGCCCGGACGCGCCGCCGCCCCCGCGGTGGAGGAGCAGGCTCCGGCCCCGGAGCCGGAGAAGGCCCGCGTGTGAGAGCGTGAGCATGCCATGAACGACACCACGACCAACCGCGCGCCGGGACGTCCGCGCAGCGAGCGGGCCGAGAAGGCCATCATCGAGGCCACCCTCGACCTGCTCGCCGCGGAGTCCGGGGTGGCCGGCGTCTCCATCGAGGCGGTGGCCGCCCGGGCAGGCGTCGGCAAGACGACCATCTACCGGCGCTGGCCCAGCAAGGAGGCGCTGATCGTGGACGCGCTCGGCGCGGCCAAGGGCGAGCTGCCCCGGCCGTCCGGCGCGTCCGTCCGCGAGGACCTCAACGAGATCGCGCGGACCTTCGCCGCCGAGCGCAAGAAGCGCTACTCCCGCTGCTTCTGGAACGTGGTCGGCAGCGCCGAGAAGCACCCCGAGCTGTACGCCCGGTACAAGCAGGACGTCATCGAGCCGCGCCGCGCCGTCATCCGCGAGGTGCTGCGGCGCGGCATCGAGACCGGGGAGCTGCGGGCCGACGTCGACGTCGAGGTCGGCATCTCGATGCTGACCGGGTCGCTGTCCACCAAGACCCCGCAGGACGCCTTCCCCGAGGGGTACGCGGAGGCGGTCGTCGACTCCCTGATGAGGGGGATCGGCGCGCCGTCCTGACCGGATCCGGCGCCTCCGCCCGGGGGCGCCGGGGGCCCGCTCCCTCGGGAGACGGCGACCGGGAACCCGCGTACCGCACGGTTTTCGGCCCCGTAACCGTGATCTTCTCCCGCCGATCACGTGTCATGCCCCATACTGTCGCTGGGTAGTGCTGAGACGACCGGCTGTCTGGAGCGCGTCAGGTGAGATCCGTCATGGCGCCGCGAGGCGATGCGCCCGCCACCGATTCGGCGTCCCGGACCCTGGTCCTGGGCGTGGACGGGGCCCGGCGGGTCGTCCAGTGCGGTCCCAACGCCGCGGCCGTCATCGGCCGCGCCCCGCAGGAGCTGATCGGCCGCCTGGCCGCCGACCTCGTCGCCGACGAGGCCAAGGCCGAGCTCGAGACGCTGCTGGAGGCGCTGGCCGCCGGCCAGGAGCGCACCGCCGTGCTGGCCGTCCCGCGCGGTGACGGCGGCCCGTCCCCGGACGCGGTCGTCACCGCCCAGCCGATGCTCGGCGGCGAGACCGGCGCCGGCCCCGCCGGCCTGCTGTACGTCCGGGTGCCGCTGCCGCCCAGCGAGCGCTACCAGGACCCGGCCCTGATGCGGCGCGCCCTGATGGACGACCAGCTCACCCGGTTCGGCGCGTCCCTCGACCTCGACCAGTCCGCCCGCGGACTCGTCGACGTCGTCGTCCCGCACTACTGCAACGCCGCGTCCGTGCTGGTGCTGGAGAGCCTCGTCGCCGCCGACGAGGTGCACAGCGAGTCCGGCGCGGCCGTCCTGCGCCGCATCGCCGTCACCTCCGACGACGGCAACCCGGCCTGGGGCGCCACCTTCCCCGTCGGCGAGGTGCTGGTGTTCCCCGAGGGCACCCCCTACCGCCAGGTGATGGAGACCGCCCAGCCCGTCCACCTGCCGCACATCGACGCCGACGCGGCCGGCGACATCGGCGACAAGTGGCGCCGCCGCCCCGCCGGCGACCTGCTCGCCGGCGTCTCCATGGTGCTGCTGCCGATGATCGCCCGCGACACCCTGCTCGGCTTCATCGCCTGCACCCGCATCCCCGGCTTCCGCAAGTTCGACGCCTACGACGTCGAGATCGGCATGGAGTTCGCCGCCCGCGCCGCGATCGTCATCGACAACGCCCGGCAGTTCAGCCGCGAGCGCTCCACCGCGCTCGCGCTGCAGCGCAGCCTGCTGCCGCTGCGGCTGTCCGCGCCGTCCTCGGTCGAGGTCCGGCACCGCTACCTGCCCGGCAGCAAGCTGGTCGAGGTCGGCGGCGACTGGTACGAGTCGATCGCGCTGCCCGGCGCCCGCGTCGCGCTCATCGTCGGCGACGTCGCCGGGCACGGGGTGCGCGCCGCCGTCACGATGGGTCGGCTGCGCACCGCCCTGCACACCCTCGCCAACCTCGAACTGCCGCCCGCCGACGCCCTGCACGTCATGCACGAGCTGATGATCGAGCTCGGCGAGCAGGAACCGCACTTCGCCACCTGCGTGTACGCGGTCTACGACGCCACCACCGGCACCATCGAGATCGCCTCCGCCGGGCACCTGCCGCCGCTGTTGGCGGGCCCGTCCGGCGACACCGAGTACCTCACCGTCCCGCCCGCGCCGCCGCTCGGCGTCGCCGGCGGCACCGCCATCGAGAGCCGCGAGTTCACCGTCGAGGACGGCAGCCTGTTCGTCATCTACACCGACGGCCTCGTCGAGAACCGCGGCCGCGACATCGACGACGGCCTCGCCCGCCTCAAGGGCATCTTCGGGCCCGGCGCCGTCGACCGCCCGATGGAGGACCTCGCCAAGGCGACCCTCGCCGGCGTCTACGCCGACCAGCACCGCGACGACATCGCCGTGCTCATCGCCCGGCTGCGCCGCATCCCCGAGGACCGGTTCGTCTCCTGGACGCTGCCCGCCGACCCCGCCGCCGTCCGCCGCGCCCGCGGCCTCGTCCGCACCCAACTGGCGGAGTGGGACCTGGAGGAGCTGGACTACACCACCGAGCTCCTCGCGTCCGAGCTCATCACCAACGCCCTGCGCTACGCCCCCGGCCCGATCGAGCTGCGCCTGCTCTTCGAGCGCACCCTCGTTTGCGAGGTTCTGGACCGGTCCGCCGCGCTGCCCCGGCTGCGCCGCGCCGAGGACGACGACGAGAACGGCCGCGGCCTCCTCGTCGTCAGCCAGCTCGCGCACCGCTGGGGCACCCGCCGCACCGCCGCCGGCAAGGTCGTCTGGTGCGAGCAGACCGTCCCCGGCATCGACCCCGACCCGGTCGACCTGGACTCGGCCTGGCCCGGCGAAAGCCACCACAGGGAGTAACGCCCGCGCCGGGCCGCGGCGCCCTCCGCCGCCCGGTCAGCGCGCCGTTCCGTGCCGGTGAGGCCGTGCCGTGCCGTCGAGGTCGATCCGGACCGTCCGAAGCTCCGTGCCGATGAGGCGGACGAGCGCGCTGTTCATCCGGGGCAGCCGCTTCAGCCGCTGTTTCGCGTTGTCGTCATCGAGGACGGTGGCGGTCCCGTTGTGGTCCCGGCGGTGAATCCGTGTCCGGTCAGGCCGGCGCGGCGTCCGGCGGGCGCCATGAAGGACCCGGGCGCCGCCAGGACGATTCCGTCGCGGGTGGTGGCGGTGACCTCGACCGGCGCGACGACGGGATACCCGTCGGCTCCCACCCGGCCGAGCAGCCGGTGCGGCAGCGCGCGCAGCTGTTTCGCGGCGCGCTCGTGGTCGACGCGCGGCCCGGTCCCCTTGGCCGGCGGTCATTGCGGCGGCGGTGGTCCGCCCGGGAGCGGTCGTCCGACGACGGTGGGCGCCACGGCGCACCGTCGGTCCGGGAACGCGATGATCCGGTCCGCCCGGACGCGGACGGTCACGCGGTCCCAGAAGAACGGTGCGAGCCACCGGTCCCAGCCGGGCCCGCCGAGACCGGCCGGGCCGAGGACCATGCCGGGCCGGTGCCGGCACCCGCCGAGCACGACGACCGTCCCGGGCGCCCGGCCTGTCGGTCGTGACGGGGGTTCCAGGGGGTCGCCCCCCTGGGTAAGCAGGGTCAGCCCTCGCGCCAGCGGGTGGTTATGGGGAGGCGGCGGTCGCGGCCGAAGTTCTTCGGGGTGATCTTGGGGCCGGGCGGGTACTGGCGGCGCTTGTACTCGGCGAGGTCGACCAGGCGGATGACGCGGTCGGTCAGGGCGGGGTCGTGGCCGGCGGCGACCAGGGCGTCGCGGCCGAGGTCGCGCTCGACGTAGTCGGCGAGGAGCGGGTCGAGGACGGAGTAGTCGGGCAGGCTGTCGATGTCGCGCTGGCCGGGGCGCAGCTCGGCGGACGGCTCCTTGTCGATGATCACCTGCGGGATGGGCTCCTGCGCGAAGGGGTGCAGGAACGGCAGGTCCGCACCGGCCTGGGTGTTGCGCCAGCGGGCGAGGTCCCAGACGGTGGTCTTGAAGACGTCCTTGATGGGGCCGAAGCCGCCCGCGGAGTCGCCGTAGAGGGTGGAGTAGCCGGTGGCGAGCTCGCTCTTGTTGCCGCCGGTCAGCACGAGGTGCCCGTGCTCGTTGGACAGGCCCATCCAGACGTTGGCGCGGATGCGGGCCTGGAGGTTCTCGGCGGCGAGGCCGTGCAGGTCCAGTTCGGCCTCGAACGCCTCGACCATCGCGGCGATCGGGACGGTCCGGGCGTTGATCCCCTGGCGTTTGACGAGGTCCTCGGCGTCGGTGACGGAGCCCTCGGAGGAGTAGCGGCTCGGCAGCAGGACGGCGTGCACGTTCTCCGGGCCGATGGCGTCGGAGGCGATGGTGGCGACGAGGGCGGAGTCGATGCCGCCGGACAGGCCGAGGACGACCGAGCGGAAGCCGTTCTTGCGGATGTAGTCGCGGGTGCCGAGGACGAGCGCCCCGTACACCTCGGCCATGTCGTCGAGGGGTTCGGCGACGGTCTGCGGCGCGACCGGGTAGGCGGGCAGCGGGTCGGCGGACAGTTCGAGCCGGTCGATGGTGATGGTGGTGCCGTCGTGGGCGTCGACCGGGGTGCGGCCCGGCTCGGCGGCGGGGTCGGCGGCGGGCAGCGCGAGGTCGGCGACGAGGAGGTGGTCGGTGAACTGGGGGGCGCGGGCGAGCAGGGAGCCGTCCGGGCCGACGATGACGGAGTCGCCGTCGAAGACCAGCTCGTCCTGGCCGCCGACCATGTTGACGTAGGCGAGGGCGCAGCCGGCCTCGCGGGCGCGTCCGGCGCACAGGCCGAGGCGGACGTCGTCCTTGTCGCGCTCGTAGGGGGAGGCGTTGAGGACGAGCAGCAGCCCGGCGCCGGCCTCGCCGGCGACGCTGACCGGGCCGCCGTCCTGCCAGAGGTCCTCGCAGATGGCGGTGGCGACGTCGACGCCGTGGACGCGGACCACGGGCAGCCGGTCGCCGCGCACGAAGATGCGGTACTCGTCGAACACGCCGTAGTTGGGCAGGTGGTGCTTGGCCGACCGGACGAGCACCTCGCCGCCGTGCAGCCACGCGGCGGCGTTCAGCGGCAGGCCGGACGGCTGGCCGGCGCGGACCAGGCCGACCGGCGGGCGGTCGAGGTGGCCGGTGACGACGGGCAGGTCGCCGAGGCCCTCGTCGGCGAGGCGCGCGGCGAGGTGTTCCAGGGCGCGCCGGGACGCCTCGACGAAGGACGCGCGCAGCGCGAGGTCCTCGACGGGGTATCCGGTCAGCATCATCTCGGGGAAGGCGACCAGGTGCGCGCCCGCGGCGGCGGCGCGGCGGGCCCATTCCACGATCAGGTCGGCGTTGCCGCCGAGGTCGCCGACGGTCGGGTTCACCTGCGCGAGCGCGATCCTGAGCTGTGCCACGGCTCCAGCCTAGTTCGGCCGCAGGGGTGTCGTCACTATGACGAAAAGGTGGTGTCGATCACCGCGGCGCGGCGCCGCCGGATCGCCGGGGCGAGCGCGAGCTGCCCGGCGGCGGCGGTGAAGGCCAGGGCGGCGCAGCTCGGCCAGAGCAGCGCCGGCCCGCCGGCGCCGAGCAACTGGGTGCCGCCGAGCGGCGCCAGCAGGAACCCGCCCGACCACGCCATCCCGTACAGGCCGCTGTAGCGGCCGCGCAGGTGCGGCGGCGCGAGGTCGGCGACGACCGCCTGCAGCACGGACGCGGCGATGATCTCGCCGAGCGTCCACACCAGGATCGCCGCGGCGTAGCCGGGCAGCGAGGACATCAGCGAGGTGAGCCCGTACCCGGCGCCGACCAGCACGAACCCGGCGGCCAGGACCCGGCTGTGGTCGTGCCGGCTCAGCCACGCGCCGACGAGCGGCTGCACGACGATGATCAGCACGCCGTTGGTGGCGAAGGCGATGCCGTAGTCCTGCGGCCCCAGCCCGACCTCCCGCATCGCCAGCGGCATCGTCGTCATGCACTGCATCAGCACGAACGTGTAGCACAGCATGACCATCGCGTAGCCGACCATGACCCGGTCGCGCAGCACGCGGCCGAACCCGCCCGGCGCGGCGTCCCGGCCGTCGGCGCGCGTCCGGGTCTCCGGGACGGCGCGCCACACCAGCAGCCCGAACGCCGCGCAGGTGAGCGCGTCGATCCAGAACAGCAGCTGGAAGCCCTCGCGGGCGAGGGTGCCGCCGAGCACCATCGAGAACGCCCAGCCGAGGTTGACGGCCCAGAACAGCAGCCCGAACGCGCGCGGCCGCTCCGCCGGGGAGATGATGTCGGCGACCATCGCCTGGGCCGCGGGCCGGTACATGTCGAGGAGCAGGCCGAGGACGAGCGCCGCCACCGTGATCATCGCGATCCCGTGCGCGTTCCCGAGCGCCAGCATCGCCGCGCCCGTGCCGACGGTCGCGCCGGTCAGGGTCACGCGCCGGCCGAGCCGGTCGGCGAGCGCGCCGCCCGCGATCTGCCCGCCGAACGAGCCGGCGCCGAGCACCGCCATCACCGCGCCCGCCTGCCCGAGCGACAGGCCCCGCGCCGAGGTCAGGTACAGGCCGAGGAACGGCTCGACCATCGTGCCGAGCCGGTTGAGCAGCGAGCCCGCCCACAGCACCCAGAACGTCCGGGGCAGGCCGCCGACCCGCGGCCGCAGGAACGCCGCGATCCGGCCCGGCGGGGGACCGACAGGAGTGTCGTCCATGGTGGTCACTTGCACGATGGTCCGGGAACGCGACGGACGGCGGCATTGATTTAGTGTGGGCTAAATGACCGGTGCTGCGCGGTGATCGAGTTCGTCTTCGCGCCGGACGACGCCGCCCGCGTCCGGTTCGCGTTCTCGCCGCTGTGGGAGCTGGTCCGCAGCCTGCGGGTGCTCACCGACCCGTCGGGCCACGCGCTGCACCTGCCATGGGTGCACGGCGTCCGGCCCCGGCTGCGCGGCCTCGACATGGGGCCGCTGATGGCGGCCGTCCCGTCCTGGGGGTACATCCCGGACTTCCTCACCCCGCCGCCGGACACGCCGCTGCCCGATCTGGACGCCGAACTGGAGATCGTCCGCAACACGCCGCCCGAGGTCGTCGCGGACGAGCTGCGCTGGACCGAGCCGGGGCGCCGCGCGGACCCGGCGCGCCTCGCGATGGCCGCCGCACCCGAACGCACCCTGGAGACGCTCGTCGGCCTGCTGGAGCGGTACTGGTCCGCCGCCGTCGAACCGCACTGGCCGCGGCTGCGCGACCTCCTCGAAGGGGACGTCCTGCGCCGCACCCGCGCGCTCGCGGCGCACGGCACCGCCGGGGTGTTCGGCGACCTGCACGACGACGTCTCCTGGCGCTCGGGGACCCTGACGGTCGACCGACGGTGGGACTTCCGCGGCGAACTGCTGGGCCGCGGGCTGCTGCTGGTCCCGAGCGCGTTCGTGTGGCCGAACGTGTCGGTGATGGTGCCGCCCTACCAGCCCATGCTCAGCTACCCGCCGAACGGCGTCGCGACGCTGTGGGAGACCGGCCGCGACCGCGGCGCGGGCCCGCGCGCTCTCGCCGCGCTGATCGGCCGCCGCCGCGCCGAACTGCTCACCGCGCTCGCCACGCCCGCGTCCACGACGGAGCTGGCCGGACGGATGGGCGTGACGGCCGGCGCCGTCAGCCAGCACCTCGGCGTCCTGCGCGCCTGCGGCCTGGTCACCGGCCACCGCCTGGGCCGCCGCGTCCTCTACGCCCGCACCCCGAGCGGTGATGCCCTGGCCGACGGCGCCGGCCGCGCAGCTCTTTGACCTCAGCCCGCAACGACCTCAAGCGCAGCGATCGCCGCAGGGCCCGCCGAAGGAGGGCGCTCTAGCGCCCGACGCCAAGGGCTCTGCAATCAGATAGCGCATCCAATCGGAGTTGGGCGGGGGCGGCGGATTCGTAGCGGCCGGACTCGGCGAGCCAGTCCAGGTGCGCGCGCGGGGTGTCCAGGAGGATCTTGACGACCTGCGCGGCGGCGGCGCGCTGCGCGACCGTGAGCTGCAGGCGGTCGAGCATCTCGGGCAGCCGGCGGGCCGCCGTCCACGCCTGCTCCAGCCGGGCGGCGACGCGGTCGGCCACCGCGGCGGCGGCCCGCTCCGGCGGCAGGCCGTGCGCGGCGGCCAGGACGGCGGGCAGGCCGTGCACGTCGCCGCGCTCGCTCTCCATCTCGTGCGAGGCGAGGTCGTTGGACCAGGCGACGACGTCGGCGACGCTCTCGGCGAGGGTCAGCCAGCACGGCGTGCGCAGCAGCCGGGCGGGCAGCTCGACGCCGAGCACCGGCTCGACCAGGTCGTACAGGAACGGCCCGCACGCGCGGCGGCGCAGCGGCAGGTACTCCGCCGGCGTCGGGACGTGCCGGATGCGCCGGTTGACGGCCTCCTCGGCGCAGCCGTCGCGGTGCGCCTCCAGCTGCAGCATGAACCGGCGGCGCCAGTCCCGGCTCATCCCCTTGGACGTGGCCTGCCACAGCTCGACCAGGGCCGACTCCAGCGGGCGGGCGCCGGGGCGGGCGTGGCCGCGCCGCATCGCGCGCAGCAGGTCGTCGTACAGGGCGTGCACGGCGCTGCCGCTGTCGGCGAGCGGCGGGTGGTCGAGGGTGTCGTCCAGCGCGAGCGCCCAGGTGAGCCAGCGGGCGAACAGGTCGACGGCGGTCAGGTCGGCGTCCGGGAAGACGCGGGCGGCCAGCCGCTCGCAGCGGGCGCGGCCGAGCGGCGAGGTGTCCGGATCTCCGAGCACCAGGCCGCGGCCGCGCGCCCAGGCCTCCACCTGCGCGCCCAGCTGCCAGGACTCCGGGTGCATGGCCGAGGGGGCGGCCAGCGGGGCCGCCCGGTCGGTCATCGAGAGAAGAAGAGAGATGTCCACGGCACGGTCCACGCTAATGATCAACGTCCGGCCGGACCATGATCGCAACGTCAATTCTCGGGAAACGCCCGGCGCGGTCGGTCAGCGGCGAGTATGCCGTTCGCCCAGGCCGGCATGGCATAGTTCGGTGATCGCGAAGAGCTCGACTCAGGAGGAAACGTGTCCAGACGGACCACGCGGTGGGCACTGGGCGCGGGCGTCGCCGCCCTTGCGCTGACCGCTTCGGCGTGCGGCGGCAGCGACGGCGCGACCGTGCAGGGCGTCAAGCTCATCAAGAAGGGTGCGCTGACGTCGTGCACTCACCTGCCGTACCCGCCGTTCCAGGTGGAGCAGGGCGGCAAGGTGGTCGGCTTCGACGTCGACATGATCGACCTCGTCGCCAAGAAGCTGGGCGTGACGCAGAAGGTCGTCGACACCCCGTTCGAGACGATGAAGACGGGCGCGGCGCTGAACGCCGGCAAGTGCGACATCGTCATGGGCGGCATGACGATCAAGCCGGACCGGGTCAAGTTCATGGACGTCAGCGAGCCCTACTTCGACGCCACGCAGTCGCTGATGGCCAAGAAGGGCAGCGGCATCACGAGCCTGGACGACGTCAAGTCCAGGAAGCTGAAGCTGGGCTCGCAGGCGGGCACCACCGGCGAGGACTACGTCAAGGGCAAGGGCTTCGACCCGTCGTCGTTCGACAACTCCAACGCCGAGCTGGACGGCCTGCGCACCGGCCAGGTGGACGTGATCGTGCAGGACGACCCGGTCGTGAGGGGCTGGCTGAAGGACCCGGCGAACAGCAAGTACGAGGTCGCCGCGAACCTCAACACCGGTGAGCGGTACGGCTTCTGGATCCGCAAGGACCACAACAAGAAGCTGGTCGAGCTGACGAACCAGGCGATCGAGCAGGCGAAGCAGGACGGGACGTACAAGAAGATCTACGAGAAGTGGATCGGTCCAATGCCGGCCGCCGCCGGTAAGCCGGCGTGACCGCGGACCAGGCGGCGCCCGTCGCGGCGCCCGGCGGGCTGTCCCGCCGGGCCCGCCGGCGGCTGTCGCTCGGCGGCCAGTACGGCCTGTTCATCGTCGTCGTGGTGCTGATCGCCTCGCTGGCGAACTGGCCGCAGCTGCATACGAACTTCGCCAACTGGAGCGTCGCGAAGACCCTGTTCCCCGACATCATCACCGTCGGGCTGCGCAACACCGCCGTCTACACGGCCGTCGGGTTCGGCATCGGCCTCGTGCTGGGCCTGGTCATCGCGCTCATGCGGCTGTCGCCGGTGCTGCCGTACCGGTGGTTCGCGACCGGCTACATCGAGATGTTCCGCGGCCTGCCGCTGCTGCTGATCTTCATCTTCGTCGGCGTCGGCGTGCCGCTGGCGTTCCCCGGCACGAACATCCCGGGCGGCGCGGTCGGGCAGGCGGGCCTCGCCCTCGGGCTGGCCGCCGCCGCGTACATGGCCGAGACGATCCGGGCCGGCATCGAGGCCGTCCCGAAGGGGCAGCTGGAGGCGGCGCGCTCGCTCGGCATGTCGCAGGGCCGGGCGATGCGGTCGATCATCCTGCCGCAGGCGTTCCGGATCATCATCCCGCCGCTCACCAACGAGCTGGTCCTGCTGTGCAAGGACTCCTCGCTGGTGCTGTTCCTCGGCATCACGCTGGAGCAGCGCGAGCTCACCAAGTTCGGCCGGGACCTCGCCGGCCAGCAGGGCAACACCACGCCGATCATCGTGGCGGGCATCTGCTATCTGATCATCACGATCCCGCTGAGCCTGCTGGCCAGGCGGCTGGAGGCGCGGCAGCGCAGGGAGCAGCGATGACGACTCCGGACGACACGACCGGCACGGGCCGGGCCGTCGAGATCAGCGGGCTGCACAAGTCGTTCGGTCCGAACGAGGTGCTGCGCGGCATCGACTTCCACGTCGAGCGCGGCGAGGTGGTGTGCGTCATCGGCCCGTCCGGGTCGGGCAAGTCGACGCTGCTGCGCTGCGTGAACCTGCTGGAGGAGCCGACCGCGGGGACGGTCCGCGTCGGCGGCGTGGAGGTCACCGACCCCGACGTCGACATCGACGCGGTGCGCCGCCGGATCGGCATGCTGTTCCAGTCCTTCAACCTGTTCCCGCACCTGACGGCGCTCGGCAACGTCACGATCGCGCAGCGCAAGGTGCTGAAGCGCGACAAGGCGGAGGCCGAGCGGATCGCCCGCGAGAACCTGGAGCGGGTGGGGCTCGCCGACAAGGTGGACGCCTACCCGGGCAAGCTCTCCGGCGGCCAGCAGCAGCGCGTGGCGATCGCCCGCGCGCTGGCGATGGGCCCGGACGTGATGCTGTTCGACGAGCCGACGTCCGCGCTGGACCCCGAGCTGGTCGGCGACGTGCTGGGCGTCATGCGCGGCCTGGCCGAGGCGGGGATGACCATGCTCGTCGTCACCCACGAGATGTCGTTCGCCCGCGAGGTCGCCGACCGGGTGGTGTTCATGGACGGCGGCGTCGTCGTCGAGGAGGGCCCGCCGTCCCGGGTGATCGCCGATCCGGAGCACGAGCGGACCCGCGCTTTTCTGTCCCGGGTGCTCGATCCGGCGGCCGCGCGGGTGGAAGGCTCCGGTCTGTCGGATAAGTTCGGTTCAGACGGGGCGAACGCGTAACGTCGCGGTAACAGCGTCCGGGCATACTGCAAGCTGGGCCGGACAGTGCGGCCGGCACCGCGTCACCGAGGGAGAGGGCTTTGGACCGTCAGCAGGAGTTCGTGCTCCGCACGCTGGAGGAGCGCGACATCCGCTTCATCCGGCTGTGGTTCACCGACGTGCTCGGGTTCCTCAAGTCGGTGGCCGTGGCGCCCGCCGAACTGGAGGGCGCCTTCGGCGAGGGCATCGGTTTCGACGGGTCGGCGATCGAGGGCTTCGCCCGCGTGTACGAGGCCGACATGATCGCCAAACCGGACCCGTCCACGTTCCAGGTGCTGCCGTGGCGCTCGGAGGCGCCCGGCGTCGGCCGGATGTTCTGCGACATCCTGATGCCGGACGGCACGCCGAGCTTCGCCGACCCGCGGTACGTGCTCAAGCGGGCGCTGGCCCGCGCCGCCGACCTCGGGTTCACCTTCTACACCCACCCCGAGATCGAGTTCTTCCTGCTCAACGACAAGCCGGAGGACGGCCGCGAGCCCGACCCGGCGGACGCGGGCGGGTACTTCGACCACACCCCGCACAGCGCGGCGCACGACTTCCGGCGCAACGCGATCATGATGCTGGAGTCGATGGGCATCTCGGTGGAGTTCAGCCACCACGAGGGCGCCCCGGGCCAGCAGGAGATCGACCTGCGGTACGCCGACGCGCTCACCACCGCCGACAACATCATGACGTTCCGGCTGGTGATGAAGGAGGTCGCGCTCGACCAGGGCGTGCACGCCACGTTCATGCCGAAGCCGTTCACCGAGCACCCCGGGTCCGGCATGCACACCCACATGTCGCTGTTCGAGGGCGACCGCAACGCGTTCTACGAGCCGGGCGCGGAGTTCAAGCTCTCCAAGGTCGGCCGCGCGTTCATCGCGGGCGTGCTGCGGCACTCCGCGGAGATCACCGCGGTGTGCAACCAGTGGGTGAACTCCTACAAGCGGCTGTGGGGCAACGTCGGGTCCGCGGCGGGCGCCGGGGGAGAGGCCCCGTCCTACATCTGCTGGGGCCACAACAACCGGTCGGCGCTCGTCCGGGTGCCGATGTACAAGCCGCACAAGGGCCACTCGACCCGCATCGAGTTCCGGTCCCTGGACACCGCCGCGAACCCCTACCTGGCGTTCGCGGCGATCCTCGGCGCCGGCCTCAAGGGCATCGAGGAGGGCTACGAGCTCCCGCAGGGCGCCGAGGACGACGTGTGGGCGCTCACCCCGGCCGAGCGGCGCGCCCTCGGCATCGAGCCGCTGCCGCAGAACCTGGACGAGGCCGTCCGCGCGATGGAGCGCAGCGAGCTGATGGCCGACGTCCTCGGCGAGCACGTGTTCGACTTCTTCCTGCGCAACAAGCGCCAGGAATGGGAGGACTACCGGCGCCAGGTGACCGAGTTCGAGCGCAAGAGGCTGCTGGCGGTGCTCTGACCGGAATACGGTTGGAACGTGAGCGAGCCGTGGATCTCCGACCGTCGCCGTCCCTCTCTCGCCGGCCGGCTGGCGCGGCTCGGGTTCACCGACGCCGGGCGGGCCGAGCGGCTGCTGGTGGAGGCCGAGCGCGCCGCCGGCGCCGGGATCGGTGACGATCTCCTCGACGCCCTCGGCGGCACCGCCGACCCCGATCTCGCGCTGAACGGCCTGCTGCGGGTGCTGGCGTCCGCCGACGAGCGGGGCGCGGGGGCCGATCTGCGCGCCGCCCTCGAACGGGAGCCGGGCACCCGGGAGCGGCTCGCCGCCGTCCTCGGGGTCAGCGACGCCCTCGGCGACCATCTCGTCCGGCACCCCGAGCACTGGCGGGTGCTGCGCGACGACGGGACCCCGGGCGAGGCGGGCGGCCCGGCGGCGGGCGCGCTGCGCGCCGCGCTGCTGGAGGCGGTGGGCGCCGACCCGTCCCGGGACGACCCCGTCGCGTCCGGCGCCGGCCACGAGGCCCTCGTCGCGCTGCGAGCCGCCTACCGGGCGCGGCTGCTGTCGCGGGCCGGCCGCGACCTGATCGGCGGCGCGGAC
>NZ_BAAAMR010000153.1:0-17703 GCF_039529375.1 Actinomadura napierensis | reverse complement strand
CGAAGCCCACGCGGCAGCGTCAATCGCTACCGGGGCTTCCTCAACCGCCGCGGGTCACCCGGTGACCGGCGGGACCAGACCGTCTCAGGCGGTCCGAAGACGGACGAACATGTAGACCATGGCGTGAGTCTACCAGCACTAACAGGCCATTTTGATCACTCCGGCCCCTTGGCGTGCCGCCGCCTCATCAAGCGCGGGCCCTCGTCCCCGAGCCCGCGCTCCGCCTGACCCCTCGCGCTTCAACGCCGCTGAATCTCATCGACATCACCGCCTCCGCGAACCCGCAACCGTCGCTCGAAGCAACGCATAAACCGTTGTTGCTTCTCACAGACACAACCACCAGGTGAGCGG
Organism: Actinomadura napierensis; assembly: GCF_039529375.1. Taxonomy (NCBI): domain Bacteria; kingdom Bacillati; phylum Actinomycetota; class Actinomycetes; order Streptosporangiales; family Thermomonosporaceae; genus Actinomadura; species Actinomadura napierensis. Next base: position 17,352 of record NZ_BAAAMR010000153.1, on the reverse strand, counting down.
CACCGGCCGTTTCCAGGCCGCCCCACTGCTGGACCGGTGTCAGAAGCGCGTTGGTTCGAGGTCGTTGGTCCAGGTCCAGTCGATCGGCGCGTGCGTCTTCTTGAGGCGGTTGCGCTCCCGGGTGAGGGTCGGCAGGACGCTTTCCACGGCCGGTCCGAGTTCGGCCGGGTCGCGGGGTACGGGTATGCGGACGAGTAGGTTGTGCTCCTGATGCAGTAGTAGGAGGTCGCCGGTCGGGGAACAGCCCCACAGCCCTAGCCGGCGCAGCGGCTTGTAGGGTTTCTCGCTGGTCGGCAGGGTGGTCAGGGGCTGGCCGTCGGTGTCCCAGACGTGCAGGCCGTGGCTGCTCTGATGGAAGACGCGGCTGCGGATCGGGTCGGCGACCACGGTGTACTTCTTGCCGACGTAGGGCGAGCGTTCGTTGAAGTCGAGCCCCTCCAGCCGCCCGACGAGGGTGCCGGCGCTGTCCAGAAGGGCGAAGACGGACGGTGACCAGCGCCTTCGTGGCGGTCGAAGACGGGCACCAGGAAACGGTCGTCGGCGACCACGATCGGGCTGCCGAACCGCGGGTGGGTCGACCAGTCGAGTTCCGGCCAGCGCCGCCGGGCCAGTTCGGGAAGGCCCGCGCACATGAGTGCGAACCGACAGCGGACGAGCACGATCATCAGCGCGGCCGACCAGGATAGGACAACGTCCACGGGTGCGTGAGCAGCCATCTCAGCGCGCGCCGCGCGCTGCGGGCCACGATGCCCGCCGCCGCCGCGCTTCTGCGCCGCAACGGCATCGGCATCGGCGGATAGCAGGATCGTCGGTGGTGCGGTCAAGTGTCGGTGAGCGTGCGGTGAAGAACTCGGCCGCGGATCATGACGAAGTCGACGTGCTCGGTGCAGGTGATATCGGCGATCGGGTCGCCCCGCATGGGGACGATGTCGGCGCAGCGTCCGGCCTCCAGGAGGCAGAGGCCCGCACACTGCTCGAGCGCACCGGTCAAGCTCGCCGACGGGTCCGCCGAGCCGCCGGCGAGCAGGAGTTGACGGTCGGGTGCTCGGGCCGGGCGCGGCGGCGTCGTCGGCCAGCGCCGCCGCGGCGTTCTCCCACGCGCAAACGGGGCGGCGGGGCGGTTGTGGCAGGGCGACTTCACCGACCCCACCCTCGAGGTCGCCTCCGGCCACGTTGGCGTGGCGCCCACCATCACCCCGTTCGAGTAGACCGATCTCGAGCTCCATACGGTGAGCAGCCATCAGTGCCTGGCTGCCCTGCCAGCGGAGCATCGCCTTACGGGCAGGGCCTTGGTCGGCCTTGGTCAGCCGCGCCGAGCTGCGCGCACACCCCCTCGGTCCGGCTGCCCGAGGAAGCCGATCCGCGCCGGCGGACGTTCTGGCAACCCTGCGACGATGCACCCTGCCAGCTGGTGCGGTCACTGGACGAATGCCTGCCGCGGTGCTGCGGCACCGCACGACCGCGATCGTGCAGGTCTACCCGACACACGGCCCTGGCGACGAGCACGCGCACGTCCGGTTCGCGGGCCGTCTCCCACAGTGCCGCGATATCGCCGGGCGTGCCACGGATGACGATCCCGTACCGCTCAGCAGCGCCTCCGCCGGCGGCCCGCAACCGTCGGCAGGGACATCCTGGAAGGCAGCACAGGTCGTCCGCGACCGGCGCGTCGCCCGCCCGAATCGAGCGCCGCGCGCAGCGGGGCGAGGGTGTCGTTGGTCGGCAGACCTACCGGGGCAGAAGCGCGTCGGCGGCGGCGCGGGCCTTGGCGGCGGCGTCCGCGACGCCGCCGACGCTGAAGGCGACGATCGCGCCCTCGTGCAGGATGAGGAGCTGGTCGGCCAGCGTGCCGTCGGCGACCAGTCCCGCGTACAGGTCCCTGAGCCACGCTTTCTGCTCGGCCGCGGCACGGTGGACCGGGTGCGACGGGTCGGGGAGTTCGGCGCAGGCGTTCACCATGGAGCAGCCGCGCCGGGGCTCGTCCGCCTGCCACTGTTCGAGCGCCTCGAAGGTGGCGAGCACGCGTTCGCGCGGATCCGAGAACACGGCCAGCCTGGCGGTCACGAAGTCCCGCCAGCGTTCGTCGCGGGTGCGCAGATAGGCGAGGATCAGCGCGTCCTTGGAGCCGAACCGGTCGTAGACCGTCTTTTTGGTGACCCCGGCCTCCGCGGCGATCAACTCCATCCCGACGCAGCCGATCCCGCGCTCGTAGAACAGGTGGCCGGCGACCTGGAGCACCCGGCGGGCGGCGGGGGTGAGCGGCCGATTCTGGACGCGCATGGTGGTCCCCTCTCGGAGTTGTGTCAAAAGTAGGCATACCGGTATAGCTAGTAGCTAGTTATACCGGTATGTATATCTAGGGAGGCGGTCGTGCACCCGCGCCGATCGGACCACCTGCTGGGCGCCGCGTTCGTCGTCATGTGGAGCTCCGGCTTCGTCGGCGCCGCGCTCGGTACTCGCGACGCGCCGGCGAGCACGCTGCTGGCCTGGCGGTTCATCATCGCCATGCCTCCGCTCGTCGCATGGCTCGGATGGCGCCGGCGCCGGATCTCGCCGCGCGACCTCGCGCTGCACCTGCTCATCGGGATCCTGGGCCAGGGCGGCTACCTCTACGGCGTCTTCCTCGCCGCCGAGCACGGCGTGGCCGAGGGGACCATCAGCTTGATCACCGCGCTGCAGCCGCTCGTCGCCGTCATGCTCGCCGTGCCAGTGCTGGGCGAGCCGATCGGCCGGCGGCAGCTCGGCGGATTCCTCGGCGGCCTCGCCGGCGTGGCGCTGGTCGTCGGCGGCGATCTGGACGGGGGCGCTCCGGGCTGGGCGTACGCGCTGCCGTTCGCCTCGATGCTCTCTCTCGTGGCCGCGACGCTCATCGAGCGACGCGCACGGCCGGCGGCCGCGCTTCCGGAGGCGCTGGCCGTCCAGGCGGGAGTCAGCACGATGCTGTTCTCGGGCATCGCAGGCGTCAACGGCTCCCTCGCCCCGCCCCTGGAACCTAGGTTCTGGACGGCCATCGGCATCCTGGTACTGCTGGCGATGTTCGGTGGCTATGGCCTGTACTGGGTGAACGTCCAGCGGACGGGTGTCGCGCACATCTCCGCCCTGCTCTACCTCACCCCGCCCACGACCATGCTGCTGGGCTACGCGATGTTCGGCAGCACGCTTCCCCCGCTGTCCCTGCTGGGCATCCTGATCTGCGCCGTCGCAGTGACGGTGGCCCTGCGCACCCCCGCGCGGTCAGGCGCGCAGGCGGACCTCGCGAGGAAGCCACCCGATCCCAGGGAGGCGGCGAGCGGCGAGTCGTTGATCGCGGCGCCGTCGGCTGCAACACCTCCGGACCGTCGCCCCAGGTCAGCAGCGTCTTACCGCTGCGCTCCACCTAACCAGGGTTAATGGGTGATGGCGGCCGGGTGAGTGGACGGGCCGGTGGTGTGGGCGTATGCCGGTGGCATGGCCAGATACCCCCAGGGCGGTGGGATGAGCGCCGTCGGCCGCGAACGGCGAGAACAGGTCTGGATGCAGGCGGCGCAGTGGTTCGGTGAGGAGCGGCCCAACGCGTGGATCGCCGCCGAGTTGCGAGCCGGGCTGCGGCAGGTGGAGAAAGGCTGGGCCGTGGTGGGCGGTTCGCCTGGTTCGATGACCTGGACGCCGACGCAGCGGACGGACAAGCGGACGGACAATCGGTCTCCTCTTCTACAGTGCATGGTCCTTAGGGAGGATGCCGCTTGCCGTGTGAGGCGAGTGGGTATCACCCGGTTTGCTCGGGGGCTGGTGGCACGATCAACTGGTGTTGCTGTATCACGGGCAGCAGGTGCTGAACGTGGCGGCCGACTCGGTGCGCAGGGAAGGCGAAGTGCGTGTCGCGGAGCGGCGGCGGCCGCGCCCTGCCTGGCGGGCTGAACTTGATCGGAGACAAAGCGCGGTTGCTGGTCGCGGAACTTCGCGCGGCTCGCCGATGGGAGCGCGCCGGGGGTGCACTGGGTGCGCGTGACGACGGACAGGCTGGCGGGAGGGCGTCACGGCGTCGGAGGGCCGAGCCGAGTGGGGTAAGGGGCCCCGCTCGCTCTCGTTCCCGTCCGGGCGCCGTTGACGGCCCGATCCGCCGGTTACTGCTCCGGCGGTCAGCGTCACCCGAGCGGACCTGAAGCCGCGTCCATCGGCCCGCCGTGCGCGAAGACGCGCGGCAACAGCGCGCCTCCTTGACCTTACGACCTCGTGCATGGTTGTGGTGGCGTGTCGGGTCTTCGCCGAGCGACCGGGTTATGCCTGGCGTTCGGCCGGGTGGGGCGTGGCCTGTTGAAGGGATAGGAGAGCTGCAGCGGCTCGGGCCATATCGGCGAGGTGTTCGCGGCGGCCGTGATGGCGGGCGAGGGAGCGCCAGTTCTTCAGATGGGCGATGCTGTGTTCGACCCGGATGCGTCCGACGGAATGGGTATGACACTGCGCGGCGTGGAGTTCTTCGTACCAGGCCGGGGCATTCTTGCGGAATTTGCGGTATGGCGGCGTCACCACCTGACCGGCGGTCTCGGCGCCCAGGCCCTGGTAGCCGACGTCGGCCAGGATCTGCACTGGCGGACCGGCGGCCAGTAGCTCGACCAGCCTCGACCGGCGGGCCTGGGTGATGTCGGCGCACGTTCCGGGCTCGGCCTGGCCGCAGAACAGCAGGTGACCGTCGGCGTGGGTGACCACCATGGCTTCGATCGCGTTCTGCTTGTTCTTGCCGGAGACGAACACGTTGCAGTCCGGCTGCTTGGCTGCCGGTCGGAGGACCCTGACCTCGGTGGCATCGATGATCGCGGTCTGCCCGTTGGCGCCCAGGTACTCGATCACCTCGGCCAGTGTGCACAGCCGGATTCCCGGCTCGACCGTGCGGCCACGGGCGGCCAGCAGCGGCCGGATCTCGGCGATGGCGCGGGTGATGGTCGATCGGCTGACGCCGAGCCAGCAGCCCAGCACATCGTGGGTCACCCCGTACCGCAGATGGATCAGCGTGGCCGGCAGCCGGTCCACGAACACCAGTTTGTACTTCGCCCCGGCACCCACTGCCCGCCTCCGCGGACGAGCGGCCAGCACCGCTTGGTGCCACTCCTGCCACACGGGCCCAACCTCCGCCACCAACTCGTCGATCACTGCCGGCGACAGACCGGTGATCCGACGATTCCCCACAACCGCCGCACGAGCCACCGAACGGACCATACGGCCATGATCAACGATCAAGGACCCGGCCGCCACCACAACCATGCACGCAGTCGTAAAGCCTGTCCCTTAACGACAGGCGTCCGAGATTCTCGATCTTGGTGTGGAGCGAGTGATCAGGGCCGAATGGGTGCCGGTGCTCACCGGCCTGTCGGTGCGGCAGGTCGCGCTGCTGTTCGAGATGTCTGAGTCAGCCGCGCACCGTGTCGTCGATCACCTGGCGCTGCTGCTCGCACTGACCCTGATCACCCTGCCGACTCAGCCCCGACACGGTGCTGAGCGTGGACGGCACGCTGGCGCCCGTCCACGACCGGACGGTCACCGCCTCGTCCAAGAACTACAGGCACTCGCTGAGCATGCAGGTGGTCATTGACGCCAGCCCCCCGGCTGGTGGTCGCGGCCGGACGCCTGGTGCCGAGCCACCACAACGACTGCACCGCTTACTGCGATTCGGGCCCCGACCGGGCACACCGGAGTGCGCACGTGACGGCCGACGGCGGCCGCCAAGGAAACCGCAGGTCATCATGCCCTACCGGCGACGCCGCGACGGTGTCCACCACGCCACCCGATGATTTCGCGGGCGAGCCGACAGTTGCGAAGGAGTGCGGTGGTTGCCAAGCTGTCGACGTGCCTGGATTGGTTCCCGAACTCATTTGCTCTGACATTGAGGCCAGCCTGGCCTTCTACCGCCTGCTGGGATTCCAGGTCCGCTATGAACGTCCGGAGGAGCGGTTCGCTTACCTTGAACTCAACGGGGCGGAACTGATGCTGGAGCAGCCGTGGAGCCGGGACCGGCTCTATCCCCGGGCGGAGTTGGACCATCCCTACGGACGGGGGATCAACCTCACCATCGAGGTGGATGACGTGGAACGTGTCCACGCCACCCTCCTCACCGCCGGTCAGGAGATGTTCCTGCCATTAGAGGATCGCTGGTACGAACGCGCCACCGATGCTGTGGGCGTGCGCCAGTTCGCCGTGCAGGACCCAGACGGCTACCTTCTTCGCATCTCCCAACATCTGGGACGGTCCGCGGTGGCTGGCCCGGTAAACGACTAACCAGGGTTAATAGGTCATGGCGGTTGGGGAGTGGACCGGCCGGTTGCGGGGGCGTATGCCGACGGCATGGCCAGAGACCCCCAGAGCGGCGGGATGGCCGACGCTGGGCGTGCACGCAGAGAGTTGGTCTGGCTGCAGGCGGCGCGGTGGTTTGCCGAGGGTCGTCCGAACGCCTGGGGCAACCTCGGCATCCACCACTCCACAGCCATGCCTGAACCGCACTGGCCTCACCCTGACCACCGTGCGAGCAGCCGCATCCGTCCCAGGACACCGCGAGGCAACCGGTGCAGCAGCGCCGCGAGCAGTGCTCGATCCTGGCCGACGAACCGCACCCTCGCCCCATCCAGTCGGGGCTGCAGCACCGTGATCTGATGTCGCAGCACCAAGATCTCGGCGTCCATCTCTCTGTCGGTCATCGGAAGCAGACACAGCGCCGCGAACGTGTTCGCCACGGTTAAGCAGGCCAGTGGCGACAGCACAACTGCCCATCATCCCGAGGCGAGGGCGGTGTCGTGGCCCGTCCCGCGACAGTTGCCGGCCTGCAGCGTGTACCACTGGCTACGGAACAAGGACCTTCCCGCGCCGATCGACTCGTCCGCCCGAATACCGATAACAGAATCCTAAAAAAGACGCGCTTAGATGTCCGGGTGCGTGCATGCTCGGGCCATGCACTTAAGAACGATCGCGTTACACGGAGCGGTCTGCGGGTTCAGTCGACCGACAGGTGGTAGCGCAGTTTCTCCTTCGCATGGGCTCCCAGCCGGCCGTAGAATTTGATGGCCCCGGTGTTCCAGGGTGGGGTCTGCCATTGGATCTGCGTGAGTCCCAGCTCGCGTGCTTCGGCGATGACGGCCTCCACCAGCAGAGGACCGACTTTCAGGCCGCGGTGGCCCTCGCGCAGGAACAGGCAGTCCATATGGAGGTACTCCGCTCCGTCCCAGGTGGACACTTCGGGAACGTATGTGGCGTAGCCGATGATCTCGGAGTCGTGTGATTCCGCGACGACGCAGCGCAAGCGGGGAGGCTGTGTGCCGAACAGCAGCGTCCTCAGCCGCTCGGCCAGGTCGGCCGGCGGGGCCGCCGCCTTCTCGTACGCGGCGTGCTCGGAGACAAGCCGGACGACATCAGCCAGATCGGCGGCGCATGCGGGGCGTACCCGGGCCGAATCGGCGCCCATCACCGCACCCGGCCTTCCAGCCCGTCCTTGCACCAGGCGGCGAGCCGCTCCTGCGCCACGTCCCGGCCGTCCAGCACGTGCCGGGTGAAGGCGTCCCGTTCGTGGGACAGGACCGCGGCTTCCCACACGCACGGGGCAAGCCCGGATCGGCCGGGGCGGAGCCGCGTGAAATCGTCTGCCGGTCCAGTATAGACGGCGAGGTCGGACATGTAGCCCTCGATCCAGGTGTGGACCAGGACGTAGTCACCGTCGCCCCCGGCATGGACCAGCAGCACGGCGAGCCCGAGCGAGCCCCGCAGCTGCGCCGACGCCAGGTGAGCGTCGGCGACCGCCAGCGCGGTCTGCAGGTCCTCATCCGACACACGCCGTCCCGGCGCCTCGATCGCGTAGGGCTTCACCAGGTGACCGGCGACCGCGCGGCTGCCCAGGTACCGTACGACGCGGGCATGGAAGTCATCTGCCAGCGCCACCAACGCGCTTGAGTCGACAGCAGCCGGTGGTTGGCGAGGGGGAGACTCCTCAAGATCGGTCATGTGACCATGATGCCGGGTTCGGCACGTCGGCCTGCGCCAAAAGGAGCGTCATGACGTCACCGTGATCGTCGGAGCCGACCTGGCAGGCGCGGCCCGTCGAAATGGACCGGTGTCAGAAGCGCGTTGGTTCGAGGTCGTTGGTCCAGGTCCAGCCGATCGGCGTGTGCGTCTTCTTGAGGTGGTTGCGCTCCCGGGTGAGGGTCGGCAGGACGCTTTCCACGGCCGGTCCGAGTTCGGCCGGGTCGCGGGGCACGGGTATGCGGACGAGTAGGTTGTGCTCCTGATGTCGCAGGAGGAGGTCGCCGGTCGGGGAGCAACCCCATAGCCCTAGCCGGCGCAGCGGCTTGTAGGGTTTCTCGCTGGTCGGCAGGGTGGTCAGGGGCTGGCCGTCGGTGTCCCAGACGTGCAGGCCGTGGCTGCTCTGATGGAAGACGCGGCTGCGGACCGGGTCGGCGACCACGGTGTACTTCTTGCCGATGTAGGGCGATCGTTCGTTGAAGTCGAGCCCTTCCAGCCGCCCGACGAGGGTGCCGGCGCTGTCCAGCAGGGCGAAGACGAACGGTGACCAGCGCCTGTCGTGACGGTCGAAGACGGGCACCAGGAAACGGTCGTCGGCGACCACGATCGGGCTGCCGAACCGCGGGTGGGTGGACCAGTCGAGTTCCGGCCAGCGCCGCCGGGTCAGTTCGGGAAGGCCGGGGGCGGGCCGGTTGCCGAACCCGCCTGCCGCGCCGTTGTGGACCGTGTAGGGAATGCCGTGCGAGTCGTCCTGATGGGACGGCTCGGGATCCAGCGACGCCAGGAGCGTGATGTCCGGACGGGACCCGGGGGTCAGCGGGCCGTCGGCCAGCCCGACGAGGTTGGTCGAGTAGCGGCCGAGATTGCGGGCGCCGTACTCGGCGAGCACGCACATCAACCGGTCCGACGGGGTGGCCTGGACGGCCGCGGCGAAGGCGGTGGCGTAGTGCTTCTCCCAGTCCATGTCCTGGAGGCCGAACAGGCCGGTTCCGGTCGTGCCCGGCCAGGCACCCATCAACCGGGTCAGGTCACGGTCGACCAGGTAAGTGCGGTTCATGCCGCCGGACAGCGCCACGGTCCCGTCCGGGAGCACGCACAACGATCCGGGGAGCTCCGGGAACCGGGAGCCCGGGGTCCCTGCGGGGCCGAAGACCGCGGCCGCCAGCGGCCGAGCATCACCGCCATAGCGGGTCAGCAGGCCACGCATATCCCGGTGCCGCTCGTCCGGCCAGAAGACGGACAAGACATAGAAGTCGCCGGACGCGGTGACCTCGACGGCAGAGTGGGCCAAGCGGAACCCCTCGCTCAAATTAAGCCCGAGCGAGTCGGCGAGCCCTTCCGGAGAGGACAGCGGAATCATCGAGGACATCGTCTCCCCCCTTTCTCTAGTCCTCAGCGCACGCGATGGCCGATCGACAGCGTGCCGAACGCCGGCGATGCCGGAAAGGCCGGTGGCTCCGGGCGCTCCCAGCCCCGGTGAGCCCGTTAGGCCCGTCCGCATCGGACGGCCGCAATTGCGGATCGTCCCACTTCCCCGACCTCGACCGGCCGCCCCACCTGCTTCACCAACAGAGCGCGCATACCGAAACAGAGCGCGCATACCGAGATCGATGGAGCGGCCACCTCCGAGTGGCCAGCGCCCCGCGGAGCCACGGGCTCGTGTCGAGATCATCGCGTGGGGAGCCGACGCTCCTGCCATCGCCGCACCGCGGTGAGCACGGCCTCTTCGTCCTCCACGCCCAAGGCACCGGACGCCCCGGCCGCGCCGACGACCAGATCGCCGTCGGTGACCAGCACACCGCCCGCCCGCGGGACGAAGTCGCCACCGTAGAGATGCTGAATGCTGTCGATGATCCCGCCGGGCAGATCGACCAGGCCGGAGGGCTTCAGAGCGACCAGCGCGGTCCGTGCCTTCGCCGGGGCCAACCGGCTCGCCATCGGCATGCCACCGTCGCCGCGCCGAAGGGAGATCACCTCACCGGCGACGTCGACGACAGCCACCGCCAACGGCGGAAAACCCCGCTCAACGCCGACCGCCAACGCGGTCTCGACCAAGCAGTCAGCGTCCTTCAAAGTCAGTCCCGGGAGTCGTGGCGCATCAGACATGACCAAGATCTTAAACGTGACAGCGGAGTCCACCGTGGCTCGGTGAAGTCCGACTCGGGCGACTTCCTGCGGACCCGCCGTGCCGGACTCACGCCGGACGAGATCCGTCTGCCGGTCGAGTTCGGGCTCCGGCTCAACCGTCTCCACCACCCCGTGGCCGATGACCTGGAACCGCAGGACGAGATCCTCACCTCGATCGCCGATCCGGGCCGTCCGGCTCGCCGTCTCAGGAGCGCCTGCGGCTGCTGGCCAGCCGGGGCAGCGAAGCCGCCACCGCGACTACCCGGGACATGGGCCCGATCGAAGTGCTCGTCGCCAACGCGGGCTACGGGCTGACGAGCAGTTCCGCGCCTTCCTCAGCCTCCTGCAACCGGACGGGGCCATAGCGGTGATGACCGCCGACGCCCGCGTCCAGGCCGACACCTAGGGGGACGATCGCCCGCATCCGTCTCACCGAGGACGGGACGCTTCCGGTGGCCATGCAGGACCGGCTGGTCGCCGATGCCGATGCCGATGCCCTGACCCCCAACAATCCCTACGACGTCTACACCCTGGGCACATCCCACGCCGGGTTCATCCTGCGAGCAGCGGAGGTGGCGGCCATCCTCGACCAGCCATCACTCTGAGAACGGTGACCCCTGCCGCCGTGCGGGGTCGGCTGGTGAACCGTCGCCTCGTCGCTCCACCACGGCACGGCTTCGAGTTCGGCGCAGCGCGGCAGGTTCGCCCTGCCGCGCTTGCGCACTGATCATCGGCCCTCGACTCGTCACGGTCGAAGACGGAGATCGGGAAACGGTCGCCGGCGACCACGACTGGCGTGCCGAACCGCGGGTGGCTCGACCGGCCGGGTTCCGGCCGGCACCGTTCAGGCGGTTCGCGTGGTGGCTGGGTGCCCGTGGACGATCGTGCGGCGTGTCATGTGTCGCATGGCGTAACGGTCGGGAGGTGGCCTGCGCGGAAGGCGGCTGGCGTCACTCCCACGAGTGCGTGGAAATCGGCCGCCATGTGGGATTGGTCGTAGTAACCGGTAGTGGCAGCGAGGCCCGCCCATCTCGCGGAGCCCGCCCCGGCGAGTACGGCGCGGACCCGCTGGACGCGGGCGAAGCGCTTGGGCGCCAGGCCGACCCGGTCGGTGAACAGGTCGCGCAGGTGGCGTTCGCTGACCGACAGCCGTCGCGCCAGTTCGGTGATCCGTTCGCTGGTGGAGGACAGTGACTCGACGGCTTCGCGGAGCAGTGCGTTGCGCGGGTCTGGGTCGTCGTGCAGGCATTCCAGGAGGGCGCCCTCGATCTCCCGTAGGACGGTGTCGGTGCGGGGCAGTTCGTTGAGCTGGTGTTGGAGGCGGGCGGCGCGGGCGCCCCACAGTTCGGTGAGCGCTACGGCCCGGTCCCGTAGTTCGCTGACCGGGACATCGAACACCGAACGGGCCGCACCGGGACGCAGCCGGACCCGGATGGCCATCGGCAGTTTCTTGCCCGGGTGGCAGGTGGCGCGGCTGCGGGGGCCGACCACGTGCAGGTCACCGCTGTGCGGGCCGGTTCTGCGGTAGACCAGTGCGGTGGTGGCGTCCGGCGGGTGCACCACCGGCAGGGGTGTGTCGGGCCGCATCAGAGTCACGTCCGCGATCCAGGGCCGGAGTGCGGGCATCGGGGTCATCGCGTCCACGCCGACCACTCTAGGGTCTGCCGTTTTTTCCTATATCGGTCGGCCGGTGGGACGGCAGGGTACTGGTCATGATCCTTGTCACGGGTGCGACGGGCACCGTGGGTGCGCAGGTGGTCCGGCTCCTGGCCGAGCGGGGCGAGCGGGTCCGAGCCATGACGCGCCATCCGGAAGCGGCGCGACTGCCGGCCGAAATCGTCCGGGGCGACTTCGACGACCGTGCCTCTCTCGACGCCGCGGTCGCCGGAGCCGACGCGGTCTTCCTGCTGGACGCACCAGGGCCCTGGATCGAGCGGCACGATCTGGCGGTGCTCGATGCCGTGCGGTCGCATGGCGTGGGGAAGGTGGTCAAGGTGTCGGCCATCGGCACCGGCGAGAACGCCGAGCTCAGGACCGGCGCCTGGCACCTTCCCGGTGAACGTGCGCTGCGCGCGGAGGACACGGCCTGGACGATCCTTCGGCCGAGCAGTTTCGCCACCAACACTTTGCAGTGGGCCTCCTTCATCCGGGCGAACCGGCCCGTGGCGAACCTGACCGGCACAGGCGCGCAGGGGGTGATCGACCCCCTGGACGTCGCCGAGGTGGCGGTCACGGCGCTGACCACGCCCGATCACGCGGGCCGGACCTACACCCTGACCGGTCCGGAGTTGCTGAGCGCGCCCGACCAGACGGAGATCCTGGGGAAGGTGCTCGGACGGCCAGTCGAGATCGTCGACGTGCCGCTGGAGGTGGCGAAGCAGCAGATGATCGCCGCCGGCCGGGACCCCGAATTCGCCGAGGGCGCGATGCGCGGGCAGCGGTTCATCGCCCAAGGCGGAAACGCCCGCCTGACCGACGACGTGGCGGCCGTTCTCGGCCGCGCCCCCCGCACCTACCAGAGCTGGGCCGCCGACCACCGAGCGGCGTTCGCCTGACCGGCCAACCCCGAACCGATACAGCGAACCTCAGAAGAAAGTGAGGAAGACTTCCGTGCGAAAGTTCAACAAGGCAACCCTGGTGGCACTGACCGCCACAGCCGCCGTCGCAGGATCTCTGACCATCAGCAGCCCCGCTATGGCGGCATCATCGCCGATCGCCGCCTGCGGCAGCGGCTACCACGTCATCGATCAGCACAATCTCGGCAGCGGTGCCACCATCTACCTGATGTACAACGGCAGCACCAACTGCGTCATCACCTGGAAGAAGACCTACGTCGGCACCCCCACCAGCATGGCAGTGTCCATCACGAAGAAGAACGCCGACCGCGAAGGCTACGGGGAGAACGGCGACTTCTCCTACTACGCCGGCCCCGTGAAGATCGACGCAGCGGGGACGTGCGTCAGCTGGGGCGGTTCAGCCGAGCACTACGGCTCCTGGTACTCCGGCTGGTCGCACTGCGGCTGATCGGGAAGAGTCCTCACCGCGCCGTTCCGCCTTCCCGGGGCGGAATGGCACGGGCCCGCACCGGTAGGTACCGCGGGAAGGCGCACGTCGGCGCCGGCGGTCGAGGAGGCGGCGCCGGAGAGGCGGAGAGGTCGGCCTGCCATCGACGTTGCAAACTGACGGCGCTCTGCCTGGGGCATATTTCGCGTTCCGCAGGGGCGCCGACATCACCGTAGCCGGCCGCCTGGTCTATGCCGCAGTGGCCTCGAACGTCGGGTGTGACGGGCCCGCTTCACGGACCCCGTAGTGAGAGTTGACGATGACCGTATTGTGCACGCCGCTATGCGAGCGGTTGGGTGTCGACTTGCCGATCGCTCAGGCACCGATCGGTTCGGCTGCGGCACCGGATCTGGTCGCGGCTGTCGCTCAGGCGGGCGGGCTGGGCATGCTGGCGTTGACCTGGCGAGGACCCGAGGGGGCGCGCCACGACATCGGCTTGGTGCGGCGGCTGATCGGGCGGCCGTTCGCGGCGAACCTGGTCTTGGCCCTGCCGGTCGCTGACACGCTGGCGGTCTGCTTGGCGGAGCGCGTGCCGATCATCTCCACCTTCTGGGGTGATCCGGCACCGGTCAGCCGGCAGATCCGCGAGGCGGGCGCGCTGCACATGCACACCGTGGGCAGCGTGACCGAGGCCGTGCGAGCCGCCGAGGCCTTCACCCACGATGTGTACCGGCGGCATCTGCTGGACGCCGGAGCCGAGGACACCGAGCACACCCGCTGCTTGGACGGGGGCTGGCTCGCGCCGCACCGCGCCGTGCGCAACGCGACCCTGCGCCGGTGGGAGGAGGCCGGATCACCTCCCACCGGCGCGGCGGCCCGGCGAAGGCGATGCCGTCGCTATCGACGCCGACGGCCGCGCCCACCACAGGTACGAGGACCTGATGCCGCTGCCCGGCATGACCGGCGACCTCGCCGACACGGCCCTGTACGCCGGACAGTCGGTCCAGCTCGTCCACGACGTACCTCGCGCCGCGCAGGTGATCGGTGACATCGCCGCGCAAGCAGCCGCCACGTTCGAGCAGTTGAGCCACTCGACGCGGCACGTTGGGGGCACGAGGACGCAGCAATGAACCGCCCTCCGCCGCGACCGCGGCTCTTGTGGCGGAGCGGGACGTGACGGGCCCGCGAGGAGATCAGCAACTGCAGGAGCCGGCGGGGCGTCTGGTGCCCTGGGCGTGGAAGACGAAGAGGCTGTGCACGCAGCCATCCGGGAGCGCAACCGCCTCAAGAAGGCGCACGCGCCGATCGGCTGTACCTGGACCAACGACTCGAACCAACGCGCTTCGACACCGGCCCAGCAGTTGCCCGGCCTGGGAACCGGGCGGTGCCGAGATCGGCGAACTGAGGATCCGTCCAGGCGCTGGCTCTCCGGCCTGGATCAGCGATGTGCACTGCCAGAGTTCGCCTATTTCAGGGACCGACAGCTCGACTCCGGCCCATCCTCGGTCTACTGCCACCCCTTTTCTCCAGATCAGTCCCCGTTCGGGGGGATCCGATCTTGAGGCGGCGCCGTCGAAGATCCTGGCCGGGCCGGTATCCGACCGGCCGTCCCCCGCCCGCGCCGCCCGCCCTCCGAGGCCGGCGCCGGACGCGGCGAACCGACATGAACGTGAGGAGATCGAATGAAATCGTTCGGCAGGCGAATGCTGCCGATCGGCTCCGTGGCGGCGCTGATCCTGACAGGCGGAGGCCTGACGGGCACCGCGGACGCCGCCCCGGCCCCGCCCAAACCGGGCGCGAACCTCGTCGGACCGTCCGCCAAGACGGCCATGGCGCCTCGAGTGTCCGTGGCGGCGCCCGCCGCGGCCCCGGCGTCGGCGAAGCTGTCCCTCAAAGGGCAGCGCCAGAAGACGAACATGAACTGCGTGCCGACGTCGTCGTCGATGAGCCTGTCGACGTTCGGCGTCAACGTCAGCCAGGACACCCTGGCCAAGCAGATGGGGACCAGCGCCACCAAGGGCACGACGGGAGCCCAGGCGCGTCCCGTGCTCAACTCCTACGCCGAGCCGCTCGGCTACTCCTACGGCTACGCCGACGTCTCAACGGCCTCCAGCATGATGACGGAGGTGTCCTACGACGTCGGCGTCCTGAAGCGGGCGCCGACGCTCGGCGTCTGGGCGGAGAAGCTGCCGTGGAACTCCAAGATGACCGGCACCAAGGTCGGGCACGCGATCGTGCTGTACGGGTACGACCGTAGCGCCGGGACGATCACCGTTTACGATCCCTCGTCGATCACTGGCGGAACGCACACCATCGCGGCTTCCGCGCTCGCCGCGGACTCGCAGCCGAACGGAATGTTCCTGGTGACCGGCCGTACCGACGTGGGCTTGTCCACCCTCGGTGACCAGACCGGGGACGGTACAGCCGACGCGGTGGCGGTGGATCAGGCCACCGGCAAGCTGTGGCTGTACCCCGGCCCGACGTTCGCCGCGACGAGCCGGAAGGCGATCGGCCTCAGCGGCTGGACCGGCATGGCCGAGCTGACCGGCATCGGCGACCTGACCGGTGACGGCCGGAGCGACCTGATCGCGGCCCAGAAGAGCGACGGCACTCTCTGGCTCTACCCCGGCGGCGACAGCAGGCTGGGTACCCGCATCAAGATCGGGAACGGCGGCTGGACCGGCATGGCCGAGCTGACCGGCATCGGCGACCTGACCGGTGACGGCCGGAGCGACCTGATCGCGGCCCAGAAGAGCGACGGCACTCTCTGGCTCTACCCCGGCGGCGACAGCAGGCTGGGTACCCGCATCAAGATCGGGAACAGCGGCTGGACCGGCATGGAGAAGCTGGTCGGCGTCACCGACATCACCGGAGACGGCAAGCCCGACCTCCTCGCCGTGCGCAAGTCGGACGGTATCCTGCGGGTCTACCCCGGCGGCAAGAGTTCCCTCGCAACCCCCAAGCAGCTCGGCTCTGGCTGGGGCGACATCCGCTCGCTGACCCTGACCGGTGACATCACCGGAGACGGCGTCAACGACCTCATCGGCGTCCAGGGCAGCACCGGCGTGATGTACGTCTACGCCGGCCGCGCCACCGGCTACGCCGCCCGGCAAGCGCTCACCTCCGGCTGGAACGGCTCGGCACGCTGATCCGGCTTCCCACATCCGCGACGGGCGCGGTGCCGCGAGGCGCCGCGCCCGTATGCGTTCCGACATCTCGCGCCTTGAAAATGGATTCTCCTCGTCGGCGCCGGAATCGGTGGCCTGTCCACCGCCATCGCGCTGCGAAGCGCGGGTCAGACGTCAATGTCGTGGAGATCCGGCCGGACCTCCATTCATCGGTGTACGGCGTGGGCATCATCCAGCCGGTGAACGTGAACCAGGCCGGAGCATCCACGCCGCCGCTGGGTCGCCGCCGGCCTGGCCATCAACACCCTCACCCATAACGCGGCTGACCGCCGCGAACACGGCATCCTGCCCAAGCTCGTCGGCATGCTCGCAGGGGCCGGCAAGGACTCTGCGCCGCTACCCTGCCGATCCGATGCTTCAAACTGTGGCGAGATGGGACGAGCGTATCGCTGTTCGGAGTTGTGCTTGTGCGCCGCCGTTGTTGCTCTGCTCGCCTGGTAGGGCTCGTGGTCGTCAGGGCGCCGGGGCGGCCGTCACGACCCCGAGTCAGAGAGCACGATGATTTCTGGCGTTCACATCGGTCTACCTGAAGACCCGAACGAAAGGACGCGTCCTATGCCCAGTGGAGACGGCATGAAGGTCGGCATGCACTCCTTTGACTGTCGCGATGCGGCAGCCTTGGCCGGATTCTGGTCCAGGGTGCTGATGCGCCCTGTCGATGAGGGCGCCACGCGAGCTTTCGCGACGATCGGCTTCGATGAGGATGGCCCGACCTGGATGTTCCACCAGCCCGACGGTGAATTTGCGGCCAGGCCGAACCGCCTGATGCTTGACCTCGGCGGTGAGGCCGACTGGTTGGAGCAGGCCGATCGCGTCCAGGCGCTCGGCGCGGAACGCATCAGTGACAACGAGCAGGACGGCATCAGGTGGGTGGTGTTTCGTGATCCGGAGGGCAACACCTTCCGCATCTTCGCCCGCGGCCCAGCTAGCCATCCGAGCGTTTCGCATCGTCACGGAACATTCGATCCCATGACTCTGTAAAATGAGCTTCCCCCCGTTTCACGGCCACGTGACCTGAGTTGGCCGTGGGCCAACGGGGAAGGACGTGTCTCGTGCCGCC